>JAZNIR010000104.1:0-22794 GCA_045577595.1 Candidatus Scatosoma sp. | reverse complement strand
ACATGGCTACGATCCGACTTTCTATCGCTTATTATACCACAAAAAAAATCTCCTGTAAAGCGTTTTCCAACAAAAAGCTCCTTTGCGAAAAAGGAGCTTTTTATCCGTTATTGTTAAATCATACTAATTTTTGCAACGTCTCCATAACGTATGCGCCAAATTCGTCGCAGGTCGCACCTGTATCTCTGCCTGTGATTACGTATTTCTTTTCTTCGAACGAACAAATATCGAGCGCGCGTTCGAGCTTATCCGCCCTGTCCTGCAAGCCGATATGCGAAAGAAGCATAACGCAAGCACGGAGCATAGAACAAGGATCGGCATATTTGCCCCTTCCTTCGGTGATCATACGCGGCGCGCTACCGTGTATCGCTTCGAACATGGCGTATTTTTTACCGATATTCGCGCAACCCGCCGTGCCTACGCCACCTTGAAATTCCGCCGCTTCGTCGGAAATGATGTCGCCGTAAAGATTGGGGAGCAACAACACTTTGAAATCCCGTCTACGTTTCGTATCGACAAGTTTCGCCGTCATAATATCCGCGTACCATTCGTCCGTCGTAATTTCGGGATACAAATCCGCCACCTTATGGCAATCTTCCAAGAAGTTGCCGTCCGTCGTTTTAATAACGTTCGCTTTCGTAACCAACGAAACGCGGTTTAAGCCGTTCTTTCTCGCGTAATCGTACGCAAGGCGCGCGATTCTATCCGAGCCTTGTTTCGTCGTAATCGTAAAGTCAACTGCCAAATCGTCCGTGATATTAAAACCGGACGAACCGATTGCGTATCCGCCTTCGGTGTTTTCGCGGAAAATCGTCCAGTTGATGCCTTCTTCGGGCACTTTCACGGGACGGATATTCGCAAACAAATCAAGCGCTTTGCGCATAGCGACGTTTGCAGATTCGATATTCGGCATACCGCTTCCCTTTTGGGGCGTCGTCGTAGGCCCTTTTAAGATGATATGGCAAGATTTGAGTTCCGCCATCACGTCGTCGGGAATTGCTTTTCCCTTTGCGATACGGTTTTCAATCGTCAAGCCTTCGATATCTTTAAATTCCACTTTGCCCGCTTTTACAAGGTCGGCAAGGATAAATTCCAACACTCTACGCGCTTGCGCGGAAATAATCGGGCCGATACCGTCCCCACCGCACACGCCGATTTTAAGCGTGTCGAGTTTTGCGTAATCGACGAAATCCCCTTGCGCTTTCATATCTTCTACGCGCGTGAGCTGTTCCGCCATCAATTTTCTAAATTTTTCGCACGCAACGTCCAATTGCGCTTTATACGTTTCCTTTTCCATTTCTTTCACCTTCTTTATTTTTCGTTTTTCGTATAATTGAGTCTACCGCCCGCAAGCAATATCGCCCGTTGTCTTTCCGAAAGGGTAAGGCACAATTTCGCCGTCGCCCCCGTCGTTTTATTGATAAGCGTCGCGCTATCCTGCCCTGCAACCGCCTTTTTAAATCCGTCGATTGCGATTTCGTCCCCTTGCGAGAATTTATCGTAATCGTCCGCGTTTGCAAGTGTCATTGGTACGATACCGAAATTGATTAAGTTTGCTACGTGGATACGCGCAAAACTCTTTGCCACCACCGCTTTTATGCCCAAATACAACGGCACGAGCGCCGCGTGTTCGCGGGAAGAGCCTTGTCCGTAGTTGCTTCCGCCGAGAATGACGCCACCACCCTTTTTCTTCGCGCGTTCGGGGAAATCTTTATCGCACACCGTAAAGCAAAATTCCGAAAGTTTCGGCACGTTCGAACGGTACGGCAACACTTTCGTACCCGCCGGCATAATATGGTCGGTGGTGATATCGTCGCCCACTTTCAAAATCAATTCGCAAGATAAATTTTCGTCCGGTTCTTTGCCAACGGGAATCGGCTTGATATTCGGTCCGCGTTCCACCGTAACTTCGTCCGCCTTTTCCGCGCAAACGGGCAATTCGATAAGATTGTCGTTGATTTTAAAGACGGTAGGCATTTCCACCGCAGGCGCTTTGCCAAGCGTAGTCGGGTCGGTAAACACGCCCGCAATCGCCGAAGCAGCCGCCGTTTCGGGGGAAACGAGATACACTTGCGCGTCCGCCGTTCCGCTACGGGCAAGGAAGTTTCTGTTAAACGTACGAAGACTTACGCCTGCTGATTGGGGGGAAAATCCCATACCGATACAAGGTCCGCAAGCGCATTCCAAAATCCGCGCGCCCGCGTTAATTAAGTCGGCAAGCGCTCCGCATTCGGCAAGCATCGTATATACTTGTTTCGAACCGGGTGAAATAGACAAGCTGACGTCAGGGTGCACCGTTTTGCCTTTAAGCATCGCCGCTACCGTCAACATATCGAGCATCGACGAATTGGTGCAAGAGCCGATACAAACTTGATTGATTTTCATTCCCGAAAGCGCGGACACCGCCTTAACGTTGTCGGGGCTGTGCGGACAAGCGGCAAGCGGTTTTAACGCGCTTAAATCCACCGTATATTCCGCGTCGTACGTCGCGTCGTCGTCGGGGAAAAGTTCCACGAAATCTTCTTCTCTACCTTCCGCTTTCAAAAAGGCTTTCGTTACGTCGTCGGACGGGAAAATCGAGCTGGTTGCGCCAAGTTCCGCGCCCATATTCGTAATCGTCGCGCGTTGGGGTACGGACAACGTTTTCACGCCTTCGCCCGCATATTCCACGATTGCGCCCACCCCGCCTTTTACGCCGAGTATGCGCAACACTTCCAAAATAACGTCCTTTGCGCCCACGTAATCGCCGAGTTTTCCAACGAGATTGATTTTAATATTTTTCGGCATCGTTATATAATACGTACCGCCACCCATTGCAACGGCTACGTCCAAACCGCCCGCGCCCATACCGAGCATACCAATTCCACCCGCCGTCGGCGTGTGCGAATCCGAGCCAATCAGCGTTTTTCCAGGACGGGAAAAGCGTTCTAAATGTACTTGATGGCAAATGCCGTTGCCAGGACGGGAAAAACGGATACCGTGTTTTTTCGTAACCGTTTGAATATAACGGTGGTCGTCCGCGTTTTCAAAGCCCGCTTGCAAGGTATTGTGGTCGATATACGCAACGGAAAGCTCCGTTTTTACGCGGTCGATTCCCATTGCTTCAAATTGTAAATACGCCATCGTACCCGTTGCGTCTTGGGTAAGCGTTTGGTCGATTTTTAAGCCGATTTCTTTGCCCGTTACCATTTCCCCGCAAACGAGATGGTCTTTTATGATTTTTTGCGCTATCGTATAGCCCATAATAATTTCTCCTTTTTCTTACTTGTCCGCAACCGTAAACCAACCTTGCAAACGGGGTTCCTCCTTATAGAGCGAATCAAACAAGTTTTCCAACTCTTCTTCGCCCATAACCGTCGTTCTGCCGTCCGCGTACAAGCCGTCGATTTCTTCTTTCATCTTCTTCACTATCCAATCTTGCTTGGTAAGCGCTTTTTCAGGCGGTAATTTATAATGCTTGTTAATCCAATACGCAATACCTGCCAAGCCCGAAGTATTGGAAATGGAAACTTCCGCAGGGCGTTTGAGTATTTTTTCCGTATCGAAAATATTATAAATTTCCGCGTCTTTCATCATACCGTCCGCGTGTACGCCCGCTCGCGTTAAGTTAAACGCACTGCCAACGAACGGCGTCATAGGCGGTATGTCGTATTTGAGTTCCTTTTTGAAATATTCGGCAATATCGGTAATCGCCGTCGTGTCCATACCGTCCAGAGTACCGCGCAACGACGCGTATTGCATAACCATCGCTTCGGTGGGTACGTTGCCCGTTCTTTCTCCGATACCAAGTAGCGAACAGTTGACGGCGCTTGCGCCGAACAGCCAAGCGCTGACGGCGTTGGCTACGCCCATATAGAAATCGTTGTGGCCGTGCCATTCCAACATTTCCGACGTAACGTCCGAATAATTATGTAACCCGTAAACGATACCGGGAACGCTACGCGGGGGCGCCGCGCCCGTAAAGGGTACGCCGTACCCCATCGTGTCGCACATACGGATTTTTACGGGAATTTTCGCTTCGTTGGAAAGCTCGATTAACGCGTTTACGAACGGCACGACGAAACCGTAGAAATCGGCGCGCGTCAAATCTTCCAAGTGGCAACGGGGCGAAATGCCCGCTTCAAACGCTTGTTTTACCACCGAAAGATAATGGTCGTACGCTTGTTTTCTCGTCATATTCAATTTCTTGAAAATATGATAATCCGAACAGCTTACTAAAATCCCCGTTTCTTTAATGCCGATATCGTGCACCAATTCGAAATCTTCTTTCTTCGCGCGAATCCAAGTGGTGATTTCGGGGAATTTATAACCGAGCGCCATACATTTTTCCAACGCATCTCTATCTTTTTTCGTATATACGAAAAATTCGCTTTGGCGAATGATGCCTTTCGGCCCGCCAAGACGGGCAAGCATTTTATATAAATCTACGATTTGCTCCGCCGTGTACGGTGCGCGCGACTGTTGCCCGTCGCGAAACGTCGTGTCCGTTATCCAAATTTCTTTGGGCATATTCATAGGCACGCGACGATGGTTAAACGGCGTTTTCGGCACTTCGTCGTAAGGATAAATATCACGGAACAACTGCGCGTTTTCTACGTCTTGTAAAGAGTACTTATACGGGTCTTGTTCCAATAAATTACTCGAAGGATTTAATTCTATCATATCTCTCTTCTCCTTATTTTGTTTTTTCGATTAAACATACTCTTTTAATTTATTTCATTGATTATACCGAAAAAAAAGCTTTTTGTCAAGGATTTCAACGGGGATTTTCCTTTTCTTCCCGCTTTTTTTACTTTATTTTTATAATTACACAAAAAAATCCCGCTTTTTTATCGCGGAAATTTTTTACGCTTTTATTATTGCATAATAACTTTTTCAAAGGCACGCTTAAAAAGCGTCTTTGGAAATTTTCGACCAACGGCGGGCGATAAAGTGCAATTTCCAACTTAACGGTATCCAAGCGGTGAAAATACGCATCATTTTATTCCAAAAGCCGACGATTACTTTCCCCTTGTTTTTCGCCACCGCTTTTATCGAGTATTCCGCTACGCTTTCGGGAGATTTCACCGCTAATTTTCCCCAAAGCCCCTGCCCTTTGATTTGCCGACAAACGTCGGGGCGGGTGGGCATTGCGCCTGGCAAAATCGCCGTAACGGCTACGTTTTTCTTTTTCATTTCTTGACGGAGCGATAAAGAAAAGGAAGTAAGCGCCCCTTTCGTTGCGCTGTAAATAGCAAAATACGGCATAGGATATATGCCCGAAACGCTGGAAATATTGATAATTTCCAATCTTTCCGCTTTCCGCTCGACGGCAAAACGGCAAAGGGAAACCGCCGCCTCGAAATTCACCCGACATTGAAAGGCTATTTTTTCTTGCGTGTAATCTTCCAATCCCTTTTGTACGTCTGCGCCCGCCACGTTTACCAGCATACGAATAGGCGCGTTTAAAGCGGTGATTTGCCCCATCAACGCATACCTACCCCCTTCGTTTGCCAAATCGGCGGGAAAGGCGTGCGTTTGTAATTGCGGGTATTTTTCGGCAAGTTCCGCTTGTAGCGCAGAGAGCTTTTCCCCGCTCCTACCCGTCAACAACAGCGTATAACCGCGTTTTGCTAGCGCATAGGCAAACGCTTTGCCCAAACCGCCCGTCGCGCCCGTAATTAAGGCGTATTGCCCGTCCATTCGTTTTTCCATTTTCAACTCCATAATTTCGTAGGATGAAATCCAAAGTTTTGCACCAGCTCCACTTTCGGCGAACGCGCTATTTCTTGCGGGCGCACCACCAAACCGCCGTTGTAATCAAGGTCAATGCCAAACGCCTTGTACGCATACCATACGAGATGCGCGCAGTGCGAGCCGGTTTTTCGTATATTGCCGTATTTTTTCGTGAACAATCCCGCCGTAAGATTATACTTTACGCCCACGAGATTTTCTTTGGCGTACGCCGCCACCTTATCCCGCGTACTTTTATCCGCTTTGGGGCGTAACACGAGAAAGTTCGCTAAATAATCAAACGACGACACCAAATTAAAGGTGCTTTTCGTATCGGGAACGGTACTTTCTACGATAAGATTTTTTTCCGCGTCTACGACGATTGCAGCGTGCCCGTAGCGAAACCAAGAAACGCGCGTCGTTGCCGACAATAAAATATCCCCGTTTTCCAACGCGCAAAAGGTAGCCGAGCCGTCCACCACTTCCAAATAGGTGAACGGATTGAATTTTTCCGCGCGCACCGTAGGCTTTGAAAAATAATAACGTTGAATTTCCAACACCGTCGATACGCCGTCCGTCTTTTTTAGCAACCCGTCTACGCCCAATTTCGTCAACCCCGTTTGCGCGTAAAGTACGTCGTAATCTTCTTGCGTTTTATCCGATTTTGAAAGTAGCGCGGTAATATCCTGCATTGGATAATCAGCGTACCAATGTTGCCAAGAACGAGCCGAATACCACACCCCGATTTGTAACACGCTAAGAACCGTAAGGCAAAAGAGCGTAAGCGCAAGCAATACGCAAAACAAACGCTTTTTCCAACTCGTCTTTTTCTTTGGTTCGCCTTTGCAAAGTTTGCTCATTATCCGCCTAACGTTACCCCTTTTTCCTTTATTTCGAATAATCGCGCGCCCCGAAAATCGTCGAGCCGACGCGTATCATATTGCTCCCCTCTTCCACGCAAAGCTTGTAATCCCCGCTCATACCCATCGACAAATATTCCATATCAGGATAAGTCTTTTTTAATTCGTCGAATAAACGGCGCATTTTTCGCGCCAAAGCCCGCAACAGCGTTTCGTCGTCCGTTTCGGGCAACATAGCCATTAGCCCTTTTACTTTCAATCCGTCTTGCATAGAAAGTTTTGCAATCGCCGATTTCGCATCGTCGTAAGCGTACCCGCCTTTGCTTGTTTCTTCCCCGACGTTAATTTGCACCAACACGTTAGAAACCACCCCTTTTTGCTTGGATAAGCGGGCGATTTCCAACGCCAATTCGTCGCGGTCGCACGAGTGAATAAGTTCTACTTTACCAATGATATATTTTAATTTATTCGTTTGCAAATGCCCGATAAAATGACGGGGACATTCGTCTATAAACGCGTTTTTATCGCGAAATTCTTGCGCTTTGTTTTCCGCCACTGCGTCCACGCCCGCAAAAATCGCCGTATTGATTGCTTCCGCCGTTTGCATTTTCGTCGCCGCCACCAACGTAACTTTTTCGCCGTATTGATTGCCTTTTGCAAGTTCTTGTTTTATCCTACGTACGTTTTGAATGATACTTTCCATATTTTTTTCCTTTTCCCTTACAGTATAACACTTTTTATAAGTTTTTGTCAATCTTACGATACGCAAAAGAAAAATAAGCGGGCGTTTTTGAAAAAAAATTTATTTTTTAAATAGAACCGCGTTTATTTGCTTGCTTTTTTATTAAATTGCGTTTATAATAAAAATAGATTATATTGATAAGGACAATCAGTTTTTTCTATGAATACCGAAGAACTTAAAACGTTTATCTTTTTATCCAAAGTAAAAAATTTCACCCTTGCTGCGGAACAACTTTTTATCGCGCAATCCACCGTTACCAACCGTATCAGCGAATTGGAAAAGGAAGTGGGCAAACGGCTGTTTTCGCGCGGTTCGAAAATGGTGAAATTAACCGAAGCGGGCGAGATTTTTTTACGCTATGCGGAAAGAATACTTGAATTGCAAGACGCGTCGTTAAACGAAATGAACGCGTTGACGACGCACAGCCGTAAGTTCTCTATCGGCGCAATCAACGCCACGTACGAAATTTACGTAAAACCGCTCGTAGACGAAGCGTTGAAAAACAACACCGTTACGTCCGTAAAAGTAATGCTCGGGCATTCGCTGGATTTAATACAGCAACTGCAAGACAATATGCTGGATATGGTGTTTTCCGCCGTGCCTTTGAAACGGCAAGGGTTCGTTTGCGACGTATTCGACGTAGATAAAGTCGTTTTGGTGTGCGCAAAAGGCAAAAATCTTTATCCCGACGGCGTTTCTAAATCGCAACTTTGTAAATTACCCTATTTAATGTGTGATTTTACGTTGAGCGAAGCGGGCGTGTTTATCCGTTCGTTGTTCCCTAAAAACCACGTATTCCGTTTGGACGTAGACAACTCGTCCAAGTTAATCCCCTATTTGGAAAACGGTTTGGGTTATTCGTTCTTACCATACAAGCTCGTCAAGGATAAGTTGGACGCGGGCATATTGGAAGAAGTTCGTTTAAAAGATTTCTCCGCGCCGAAAGTTACCACTTATCTTATTTATCGACAAGGCTACGATGCGAAAAAGTTTTTAGAAAACAAGTTTGACGCCGTGCCCGAAAAATAAATTTCACCAATAATCAACCCCGTTCGTTTCTCATAAACGAACGGGGTTTTTTTAGGATATTTTAGAAAGGTTCTCTCACGTACAAGCGGAAGAACGCAGCGCAATCGTCCAACCAACCGCGCGTACGGACAAGCGACGGATTATCACCGTTAATTTCCAACGTACCCGTAGACGAACCGTGAAATCCGTTAGGATAAATATGCAATTCGTAATCTACGCCCTTTTGCGCAAGCGCCAACGCGTACAATAAAACGTTTTTATCAGGCGGTACGCCCGTATCTTTCGACATTGCCCATAAAAATGCGGGCGGGGTGTTTTCCGTAACCGCTTTATGTAATTCCAACGTTTTTAAAAGCTCCGTCTTCGCTTCGTCCGTGTATCCCCATAAGAGATTGTTGTACGAGCCTTGATGTCCATCTTGCGTAATTACGGGATAGGAAAGCCCCACAGCAGTCGGCTTACAATCCCAATCTTTGCCCGCTATTTCAGGCACTTTTGCATATTCCACCGCCAAATTTCCCGTAAGATGTCCGCCCGCGGAAAATCCGACGACGAATACTTCGTCTTTATTTACCCCGAGTTCGTCCGCGTGTTTTTTTACGTAATCCACCGACGCGGCAAGTTCTAAAAGCTGTTCGGGATAAGAAACGCCGTTTTCGCCACCGCAAAGATAGGTGAGTACGAACGTTTGAAAACCGCGCGCTAAAAATCCTGTGGACACAGGTTCTCCTTCCCGTTTGCTTACCATTGCATAAGCCCCACCGGGTACTACGATAAGCGCGGGGCGTTTCCAATTCGTCTCAACACTATCGGTGGGACAATCCATAAGCGAACAAGCAAGCTCCCCGCCTTTTAAACCGTACTCTTTCTTTAAATCCACTACGTACGCTTTCATTTTTTATCCCGTCCTTTAATTAAAAAATTCACGATAAATCGCGCGAATACAATCTTCGTAATCTTCGTTATCCACGCCGATAATAATATTCAGCTCGCTGGAACCTTGGTCTATCATCATCACGTTAATACCTGCGTCCGCAACCGCTTTAAACAGTCTTGCCGAAGTACCGACGTTACGTACCATACCGTATCCAACCGCTGCTACGAGGGCAATGTTTTCGTGCGCGTAAATCTTATCGGGGTTTACCGCTTGTTTGATTTCTTCCATCACTTCTTCAAGTACGCCGTTTTTCAAATATTCGTTGTCGATAACGAGCGACATCGTGTCGATACCCGACGGAAGATGCTCGAATGAAATTCCCCGTTTACCGATTACCGACAGTACTTTGCCAACGAAACCGACTTCGGCGTTCATCATTGATTTTTCCAAAGAAATAACGGTGAAATCCTTTTTACCTGCAATCCCCGTTACGACGTTTTCACGAACGTCGCGCGTGGAAGTTTTTACGATATACGTACCCGCGTCGTCGGGGCGGAAGGTATTACAAATGCGGATAGGTATGCCCGCGCTACGTACGGGAAAAATAGATTCGCTATGTAAAACGTTTGCGCCCATATACGAGAGTTCGCGCAGTTCTTGATAAGAAAGTTCGGAAATCCATTTCGGCGAAGTTACGATACGGGGGTCGCACGCGTAGAAACCGCTTACGTCCGTCCAATTTTCGTACAAGTTTGCCTTTAAACAGCTTGCCACGATAGCGCCCGAGATATCCCCGCCACCACGCGAAAACGTCTTAACTTTGCCGTCTGCGCCAAGTCCGTAAAATCCCGGTATAACTGCCTTTTCGTACGTGGAAAGCACTTTTGCGCCAAGCGCAAACGTTTCGCTACTCAATACGCCGTCCGCATCAAAACGGATAAATTCCGTTGCGTCTACGAAGGGTACGCCCAACACTTCGGACATAATGCGCGCCGCGAGATATTCCCCGCGTGATGCGCAATAATCTCTGCCTGCGCCCGCCAAAATTTCCGTTTTCATTTCGTCGAGAAAGTTTTGCATACCGAACGTTTTCCCAATTTCCGATTCGATATTTAAAAAGCGAACGCTGATTTTTGCAAACGTTTCTTCAAACGTAGCCGTATCGCCTTTTTCGTACGCGTCCGAACATTTATACAGTAAATCGGTTACTTTAATATCCCCGCTGAAACGTTTTCCAGGCGCGGAAACTACGACGAACCGACGGTCCTTATCCGATTTAACAATTTTTGCGCCCGCCAAAATGACGTTGCCGTCTGCCATCGACGTACCGCCGAATTTACATACTTTCAATCCCATAAATTTAAGCTCCTTGTTTTGCGATTTTCCCATCGCTATCCGCGCGCAAGCGCGAATCTTTCACCCTTCTATTAGCCGTTATTGACAAATATTGATAAGCACCACCGCAAACACGGAAAGCACTAACGATATTGCCTTTATCCAAAATTTGGAAACGAATACTCTTTTTAAAAACTCTGCAAATTTCATCTCAATATCCCCCGTTTTCTATCCGTAAGTGGCATTTCTTGCCAATAGTAATCTTTTAATGCGTCCACCAACATATCGTAATCGGCGTAACGGATAACGTTGCCTTGTTTTACAATCGAGATAATCCCCGTTTCTTCCGAAACGACGAGCGATATAACGTTTGCCACTTCCGTAATCCCAATCGCCGCGCGGTGGCGCGTACCGTATTCTTTGGGATAACTCGTTTTTTGCGTAAGGGGCAAGAAACAACCAGCCGCTTGAATGTTATGCCCGTGAATAATCATAGCTCCGTCGTGCAACGGCGATTTCGGGAAAAACACGCCTTCGATAAGTTGGGTGGAAATTTCCGCTTTGAGTTCTACACCGCTTTGCAACACTTGTTTAGGCAAACTGCCTTTGGAAAGAACGATAAGCGCGCCCACGTTGTTTTTCGACATATTTTGCAACGCCTTGATAATTTGCGTAATGCAACGTTCGGTGTCCGCTTGCGAACGCGTTTCCATACTGCCCGTTATTTTTTCGGATATGGTTTTTTTATGCGAATGTACGTCCCAAAGGCTCTTTTTTACTTCTACGTTAAACATGATTAACATAAACGCCGAAATCAACAAAACGAACGCAAGGAAGAACTGTCTACCCACCAATTCAATCGCGAAAATATGCAAGCACCCGCAAGAAACCAACATTCCCCAATAAAGCAACATCAATTTCGTCGCGTCGTTGTCGCGCAACACTTTCGATACGTAATAAATCAGCAAATAAAACAAGAATATTTCAATGCCGTATATCACCTTAAAATCGGCAAAAAACGACACGAACGCGTCTTTCCATTGCGCAAAATTCATCGTTGCCGCTAAAACGTTCATAAAACCTCCTTTTCCACACGCGCAGAGCGCGTAGGGAATACCGTACAATCCATTATTATTATATAAAATATTATCTAAAAAATAAAGTGTTTTATCGCACTTTTTATCATTTTGCAAAAAATAACGTCGCCGTTACCCGTTTAAACGCAGACGGCGGGGTAATTTTACCGCATTTGACGTCGCTAATTGCCCCGTACGCGTTTTCGTAAAGAGAAAACAACCTTTCTTTACCGAATTTCGCCACTTGTTCCCGATTTTTTTTCGCGGCGTATTCTTTAATCCCCAGCGCGTACGCCACTTCTTTATCCCCGCCCGTAAGCAAAGACGTTTCGTATAAATTCTTAAAATAGGACGCAAGCGAAGAAAGCAACGACAATTCGTTAAACCCTTTCGTCATAAGTTCGTCGGCTATTTTTAAAAACGCCGAATAATTTTTTCGCGCAATCGCGCCCGCAAGTTCGTAAATTTTATATTCCGCGTCGGGATATACCAACAAATCGACGATTTCGTCCGTCAAACGGTTTATCTTTTCCGCTTGACAATAACAAAGCAATTTTTCCGTTTCTTTGGATATGCGGGACATATCGCAATTACAATACGCCGACAACTTCCCGCACGTTACGCCGTCCGCGTATACCCCTTCCCTTTTGCAAGTAACGTAAATCCATTTTTTAATCGTTTCTTCGTCCGATTTTCCGCAATCGACGTGCGTTACGTTCGGTTTTTTCGCAAACGCGCAACCGCCCGTTTTGGGTTTCGCCGAATTGACGATATAAAGCAGTCCGTCTTGCGGGGGATTTTCAAACAAATCTTTTAAATACTGTTCGTATTCCTTTTCCGTCGGATAAAATTCGGTTACGCGCACCAACCGTTTCGTACTGACGAACGGAAAACAGTTCACCGCGTCGACAATCGCCTTTATCCCGTCCCCTTTGAGCGTACTTCCGTCAAACGACGCGAAATCAAGCGTGGGTTCTTGTAAAAACCGTTCTTTTAAAAGCATTTCTCCGCGTTCGCGGAAATACCCTTCTTCCCCTTCGAAAAGGTAGATAGGTTGCGCGCCGTGTTCGTCGGTAAATTTTCTAAAATCCACGTATTTCATAAAGCAAACGACCTTCTCCTTTTTCGACTTACGCTATTATACCATATTTTTTCAAAAAATGCAAGGATTTTCTATAAAGTAAGCGCAAATACGAGCGCGCAAACACCCGCAAGCGTCCATTTCAACCGTTTATTTATATTCCATTTATCCGTAAGAAAAAGGCACGCTCCGTAATAACCGAGAAAACCGCCCAAGCCCAGCCGTACACCCGTAATCGCGAGCGTGGAAAAATCAGCCACTTGAAACGCCAACAACAATGCGGAAAACAGTAAAGACGGCACTTTTAAAAGAACGACGCTTACGGCAATCGGCAAAATGCAACATATCAACGTAAGCGCAAGTATACACGCGAACAATCCACTGATAATCGGCACGAAAATACAGTTTAAAAGCACCGACCAAACGGATAAAAATCCAAAGCCGTGCAACAATATCGGTGCGGTGGCAACTTGCGCAGACAGCGTAACTGCAACAAACGACAAAATAGCGTTTCGCGCGCTTTCCAACAGCGTAGGCGGGGCGCTATCCCCGTTTTCCAATACGCGACGACTTCCGTTTCCGCCGAAGATATCTTGCAGTTGCTTTTTAATCGGTTTCGTCCATAGAGCGATACCCAAGCACGCGCCGAACGAGAGTTGAAAGCCCACCGTAAAAAGCGCGACGGGCGAGACGAGTAAAACGATTACGGCGGACAAGCCGATACATTCCAAAAAGTCCGTTTTCAAGCCGATAAGTTTGGACGCGTAAAACACCAAACACATCACGCTTGCACGCATAACCGACGACGTGTATCCGCACACTCCGCCGTAAAAAAGCAACGTACACGCCACCAACGCAAACCGTAGAAATTTCGGCAATTTGGAAAGCGCCGTTTTGCCCGTCAACCACAAGCAAAAGGCGTACAGCGCGCCCACGTGCAAGCCCGACACGGCGAATATATGCGCAATGCCACCGTAACGCACGTTTTCCAATAAATCCCCGTCCATTTGCGACGAATCGCCCGTTAAAAGAGCGAACGTAACGCTTGCAGGCGTTTCGTCCATACCCGTTTGCAACACGTTTTGCATACGGTTTCGCAAGCGTAAAAACAGCGAATTGCTTTTTCCTACGATTTGGCATTTATCCGTTTCCATACGGTAGCGGATATTTTCGTGAATTTGCGTCCCCTTAAAACCGTATTCGTCGAAAATATCCGTTTGGTTTTGTATATTTCCAAACAGCAATACGCAATCGGATATTCGTATTTTTTCTCCGTACGTAGCGGGTATGTATGCAACGAGTTTTCCATTTACGGCTTTTCCGCCCACCAAAACGTCGTCTATCGTAATTTGCGTAGCGTAACTTCTTTCCGTCCTTTCCAACACCCGTCCCGTAACGTACGCGCTCGTCCCGTCCGTAATTTCCGCTTTTTGATAATCGACGATTTGTTTACGGAAAGAAAACGTTCCGACGAAAAACGCAACGCAAAGCATAGCGAACGCAAACGCCACCGCGCGCAAACGTTTTAAAGACGAACAAAAAAGAAACGGTATGCCCGCGCAACCTACGGGCAATAACGCCCACAGACGGGTAATACCGTAACTATATCGAAAATATGCAAAAACAATCCCTAAACAAAGCGCGACGGCGATAAAGAAAATCGGACGGAAGTTGAAAAGTTTATCTTCCGTTTCCAATCTTTCTTTTTCGCCAAGCAACTTTTTCATACCGCCACCCGTTTACGCCAAAGAAATTCTGTCCGAAACGGAACGAACGAACAAACCGCGCCGTTCGCCAAGCGCCACGCAATCGTTTACGTACGCCGTGAATTTGTCGCTGGTGCGCGCGATACGGAAAACGGACGCTACAATCGTTTGCACTTCGTCCATATACAGCGCCACTTTATCTTCCAACGCACCGCGCACGATGGCAATAATTTCGTACGGCGTATAATCGTATTCGTTTTTACGGAGCGGTTCGCCGTTTTCCACGCGGTATTTATCAAACGCCACCGTTTTATCCGTTTTACGATAGAAATTTTCACCCAAAACACGCTCGTATTTAAACCCGCAAAGCGCAATAAGCGCTTGCATACGCGCTTCCACTTTCGCGCCGTATTTTAAAATCCCCAAGCTCGTAAGGCATCTACGCACCAAAAAGGCGTGCGAAATCGGTTCTTCCGCGCTCACGATTGCCTTTAAGCGGGCAATCAACTCTTTATCGTTTTCCCCCGACGTAACGTAGTTTGCGTTCTCTTCCCGCGTTTCCAAAACCGCCGATTTATACGTCTTTTTCATTCGGGAAAGCTCCGCCCCGCCTTTTTTATCCGCGCCCGTAAGCTTATCGAGCAAATCTTTAATCCGCTTGATTTCCCGCTTGGGATTGTTATAATAATTGACAGCGTACACTTTCGTAACGTTCCAATTATTCCGTTTCAGCGTTTGGATTTGCAACACGTTTCTATCCTTGACGGAAAACGCGTTGGGGGTATCGCACATAATCGCGAGAATAAATTTATGACGGTTTTTCGGGTCGAGCACGGCGACGTCGATTTTAAAGCCGGATACGCCGACGTCCGCGCGACATTCGTAGCCGTAAGACGTAAGCTCTTCCGCGATATATTTGCCCAAGCCCGCGCGTTTTGCCGTAAGCGTATTCGACGAAATCGCGAGATTCGTTCTGCCCTTTTCAGCAAATTCCAAAAACGCTTTCAACCCCGCAACCCCTTTGGAGTTGGTTTTCGAAAGGTCTATCATAGCGCCCGTCATTGACGAAAACACCACCATTTCCGACCTTGCGCGCGACACGGCTACGTTTAATCTCCGCCAACCGCCCGCTTGGTTTAAAGGTCCAAAATTCAAGGAAATGCGCCCGAGTTTATCCGGTCCGTAACAAATGGAAAACAAAATTACGTCCCGTTCGTCCCCTTGCACGTTTTCCAAATTTTTAACGAACAACGGTTCTTCCCGTTCGTAAGCTTCCCGTTCCAAACGCCGTTCGGCGATTAACGCGGAAAGCTTGCGTTCGATATATTCTTTTTGTACGTTGGAAAAGGTAACGATACCGATACTTAATTTTTGCAACGTTTTATCCGAAAGCCGACGCAACACTTCTTCCACGAGCGCGTCCCCTTCCGCCTTGTTTTTCTTGGTGTAACCCCTATCGTACACCCCTTCTTCCACGAATACGAATTTTACCTTGCTATCCAGAGCGTCGGGCGAAGGGAAGGTGCAAAGACGGTTGTCGTAATATACGCCGTTGGAAAAGGCAATCAAGCTTTCGTGTTTACTGCGATAGTGCCACGTCAAATGCCGTTGGGGCATATTGACGGCGAGACAGTCGTCCAAAACGCTTTCCATATCTTCGTTTTCCAAATTGTCTTCGTCCACGTATTGAGAATGGAAAAACGTTGTCGGGGGAAGTTGTTTCGGGTCGCCCACGACGATTGCCGATTTCCCGCGCGCAAGCGCGCCAATCGCTTCCGCCGTCGGAATTTGCGACGCTTCGTCGAATATAACCAAATCGAACAACCCGTTTTGCGGTTGTAAATACTGCGAAACGGTAATCGGGCTCATCAACGTACAAGGGGCAAGCCGTTTCATAAGCTCGGGGATTTCTTCAAAGAGTTTACGAAGCCCCGTACCACGCAAATTCGACTTGGCAAGGCGGTTGAAATTCGCCACTTCCAAGCTAATTCCCCCTTCCGTAGACGCCGTAGGCAATTCGGAAATGAGTTTTGCGCGGATTGCTTCTTTCGTAAGACGGGCAAAATCGTCCATCGTAAGGCGCAAACTTTCCGCTTTTTCTTCCAAAACGCCTGCGGAAAATCTCGCCAATACGGGGTCGAGCGGGATATTCGTTTGCAAGAAATTTTTATATACGTTCTTTTCGAAACTGTCGATAATGTTTTCACTGCTCACCGAGCCGTTTTCCAGCGCGTCGGTGATAAATGTCAAACCCGCGTCGTTTAACGCGCTTGCCGTCTTTTTATACATACACCAAGACGCAAGCATATCCACGTTTTCAATCAGCGCGCCCGCTTTCGCCGTGTAATATCCTAACACGTCTTCTTCGGGTATTTTCCCTTTATCCGCTTTCGTAACTTCCAGCAAACTGTTTTCCGCCACTTTAAACAAATCCAGCGAACCCATCAAGCCCTTTAATACGGGCGCGGAATAACCGCTGGACGCGCGAATACACATACTGTTGAAACTGTCGGCGTTGTAATCCATAAACACCGACGCGCACAGCTCGTGCAAAGCGTACAAATCGTCAAGGAAATGCGCACGCGCGTCGAAGAAATCCACTTTCCCGAACGCAAACGTGAAATATTGCGACAACGAAGTATTCTTTTTCACTTGTTCCATCGCCTCGTGCGCGTCGTAAAGCGTTTGCAAATGTCGTAACGTATCTTCCTTTTTCAAAGGCGTTAACGCCACTTTTTGCAATTTTTTTACGATGTTTTTCACCGTTTTATTCTTTTCAAAATCGAAAACGGACGATTCTAAAAACGCGCCCAATTCCTTATATTCTTTGGGGATATCCACCCATTTTTTAAACGATTTGAAATACGTTTCAAAACAAGCGTCCAAACGTTTGTTAGCGTTAAAAAACACGTAAAATTCTTCTTCGTTTTCTTTGTAATATTTATTCAGCGTACCCCCGTCTAACATACGGGCAATTTCGTATAACGCCGTAAGTTTTTTACGGGTGAGCGTACTGATTTTTTGACGGTATAATTCCAAAAATAACGCGATATAATTTTTTAAATGTTTAATTTGCGCAATCACCACTTCCGCCGAACAATACAGCGAATCGCGCACGGGCAACGAATACTCGGTTAAATTTACGTTGGAAAAAGGCGAATTATGCACGCCACCGCACTCTTTCGCCGCCGCCGCCGCTTGTATCATCATATGTTCGTAATTGTCGATTTTTTCTTTCGTTAAACCGTCGTAAAAGGTGCTTTCGATATTCATAATATCGGGCGCGTTTTTATTTTTTAAACAAACGAGCATCGCTTCGTACACGGATACGCCCAAACGGCGTTTTTTGTGTAAAGCGGTGAGCGGTTGTAATAATTCTTCTTTTAATTTGATAATCGAGCCCGCTTTTTCGGATAAATTCACCCGTTGATTTTCCCCCGCCAACGAAAGCGTCGTGGCAAGTTTTTGTAAAACGTCCGTTTTATTCGTCTTATTCGAATGCAGTTCTAAACAAAAATCGCCAAGCCCCAACCCGTCCAAACGCTTTTTAACGACGGAGAGCGCCGCTTGTTTTTCCGCGACGAAAAGCACGCGTTTGCCTTCGAACAACGCGTTTGCGATAATATTCGTAATCGTTTGCGATTTCCCCGTTCCGGGCGGGCCGTGTAAAACGAAACTTTTTCCCGTTTGCGACGTGGCAATCGCTCCCCACTGCGACGCGTCGGCGGGCAACGGCGTAAGCGTAACGTCGGGGCGTGATTCGTCTTCCTTTACGAACGTATCCCCACCGCCGACGATAATCGAATTATCCAAAAAGGCTTTTACGATTTCGTTTTTGGAAAATTCGCCGATATTTTGGCGTAAATCGTTCCACATTTGGTAACGAGAGAAAGAAAACGTAGCAAGATACACGTCGTCGTACACTTGCCAATTCCGCATTCCCACCACTTCCATACGTATCATAGCGAGAATTTCGGATATTTTCAAACCTTGCGTCGCGCCTTCCAAAGCGCGCATATCAATATTAAATTCTTGTTTTAAATATTCCAGTAGCGTAGAGTTCACCGACAAATCTTCGTCGGTAAGCGCCACTGCGTACCCCATACCGCCCTTGCTCTTTTTCACTTGCACAGGTTGCAACACGAGCGGGGCAAACCGTTCTTCGCCGTCTTCGCGAGAATACCATTTTAAAAACCCGAAAGCAAGATAGAGTATCTTCGCGCCCGATTCTTCGTCCGCTTCTTTGTTTTTCCGCACGAGTCGCGTAACCGTTTCCGCCAACGTTTTTTCGTCGGCGTACGTACGTAAAATGCCCGAACGGTTTTCAAGCGCTATCCATTCTTGCATACCTTTCACTTCGTTTACCGAGCCGAAACGCACCCCGCGTTTTGCAATTTGCATACATTCGTCCGTAGCGGGAGCAAGCGTTAATTCACCCGTTTCCGTCAACGCGTCCAACGTATAATCCGAGCCGTAAGAAAGTACGTGCACCGCCGATTTTGCGCCCGCAAAATGGAGCAACGCGTTTTTCATCGATAAATCCAACAAACGGCGTTCCCATTGTTTATCTTTCGTTAAATCGTTGTCAAGCGAGAGTTTTTGATGCGTTTTTAAATCGGTGGGCGCAACGTCGGGCGACGCGTCTTCTTCCGATAAGATTTCAAACCCTTTTACGTTTTTTGCTCGAAGTGGCAACGGCAACACGCGCGAAATACGGCAACGGCGCACGTCTACGTAGCCGTCGTACACACCGCTGTCCGCTTTTTGTTTGAAATGCACTTCCGACGTCGTGTACGCCGCGTTTCTATCCGAAAACAAATCTTCCACGTCGAAACAGCTTACGTTGTTAATGCCGTCCGAAACGTACGCGTTTAAACGCCCCATATCGTCCGAAACGGTGTCTAAAAAGCAACCGTCGTACAGCCAAACGCCACAAGTTATTTCCTTTTCCCCGTAAACGATAACGGGGTGCAAACCCATACTTTCCAAGCAAGCGCACGCAAAGAGCGAAAGCTCCAACGGGCTTGCTACGCCTTGCGACAAAATTTTTACGCCTGCGCCCGCTTCTACGGGACGGGATATATCCGCCGACTTTTTCGCCAACGAATACCGTCTTAACACCGAATATAACGACGCGATAATTCGACGGACGGCGTTTTTATCGTTCCCTACGTATCCGCCCAATTCGCCGTCGGCGTTCCATTTTTTTAACTGCGTTTCCACTTCCACGCGCACTTTCGCGCAATCGGCAAGACGGGGCCGAACGAACGCCGCCAAACGCTCGGGGTCGCCTTCCGTACCTTGCCAAAAATCGAACGGCAACGTTTGTAAAGTAAATTCCGCTTCGGCAAGCACTTTCTTTTCGTTGCGGAGCGTAACCGTAACCCTTTCTGCCTTCACCGCGTCGGCGTTAGAAAAATATAACGGAGACAAAATATTGCCAAGTTCCACTTGTACGACGCTTTCAAAAGGAATTTCTTCAAACGTTTTTTCGCACGGAATTAACATACCGTTTTCGTTGGTAACCGATAAAATCAGCCCGTTTATTCCTTCTTCCGCCGTATTTTTAATTTGCAACGACGAAAAGAGCGGTTTTCCCGCGAAATAATCCGCGTACGAAACCACTTTTCGAATTTCACCCTTTAAAGAAAGATATTCTTCCCATTTTTTTGTTTTTTGCGCCATAATACACCTTTGTAGGTTGTTTTCGTTTGATTATATTATACACGCTATCGAAAAAAAAAGCAACCCCTGCGCCGATATTTTTCTTTTATAAAAAGAAAAAATCCCGATTTGCACCGAGATTTTTAAACCGTTCGTTTGATTTTTAATCGTTTAAATATTGCGATACGGCGTAGGAAAGCCTATCAATCACTTCTTCCAAATCGCCAAACAGCATACAACCCGCCGCCCGAACGTGTCCGCCACCGCCGAATTTTCCCGCGATTTTGTTTACGTCCGCGTATTCTTTCGAGCGCAAGGAAATTTTAAATTGACGGTAATTTACTTCCATCACGGCAGCCGCCACTTCCACGCCGTCTACGCAAAGGGGGAAATCCACGAATCCTTCCGTCATTCCGTTGTCCGCGCCACATTCTTCCATCATCGAACGGGTTATCGTAATCAGCGCAAACCGATTCTCGTGAAAATACCGTATGCCGTTCATCGTCGTTGCGTGTAATTTTGCCCGCTCTTTCGATTGCTTTTTAAACAGCATATAGTGATAATAACGGATATCCGCGCCCGCTTCTACAAGCTTTCCCGCAAGTTCCAGCGTCTCTCTATTTACGTCGTCGTGCGAAAAAGCGCCCGAATCGGTAAGCAAGCCAATCAACAGATATTCCGCCGTTTTTTTATCAAACGGAGCACCCAAGTACGTGATGAGATTGGCAACGTTCATACAATTCGCCGAACATTCCCGCACATAATTGTACTTTGCGAAACGCGGATTGGAGATATGATGGTCGATATTTACCGTATCTATTTTCTTACGCGTTGCGCGAATAAATTCGTCGGAAAGCGCGCCGAAACGTTGCACGTCGCTACAATCCACCGACACGAGCAAATCGTATTCGTTCGTCGGCTGTTTTTTCACCTTTTCCACGCCGTCGATAAAAGCGAGATTAGACGGCACGTCCGATTCCACGCAAACTTCGTTTCGTACGCCTAAATAATCCAGCGCGCGCGAAAGAGACAACGCGCTTCCAAACGCGTCGCCGTCGGGGCGCATATGCGTAAATATCACTACGCTTTTCGCGCCTTGTAAACGTTTTGCGATTTCTTCCAACGTGCAATTACTCATACTTTTTCCGTCAATCCCCGTCCGTTTCGTCCGTAGGATTGTTTATGCTGATTTTTTTGAAAAGTTCGTCCATTTTCGCGCCGTACACCATACTTTTATCCAAACGGAAAGTAAGCGCGGGTACGGTACGCATACGCATTACTTGCGCAAGTTCGTGGCGGATAAAACCCGCGTTATCTTGCAACGAAGAAAGGGTGTTTTTCGTTTCCGCGTCCGTCGTGCCGTACACGCTCACGTACACGTAAGCGGTTTTCAAATCGGGCGCAACGTCCGTTTCCGTAACCGAAATAAGCCCTTTCATTTGCGGGTTTCTATCTTTCACCTTACGCAAAATCGCGCTGATTTCTTTTTGATATTCCCCGTTTAAACGGGAAGTTCTCGAAATTTTCATTACGCTTTAATTTCCTCCGTAACGTAACATTCGATAATATCGCCTATGCGGATTTGGTCGAATCCGTCAATCGAGCAACCGCATTCGTAGCCGTAGCCGACTTCTTTCACGTCGTCTTTAAACCGTTTAAGCTGTCTTACGCCACCTTCGCAAATCATAATATCTTCGCGATAGATACGAAGTTTACCGCCACGTACGATTTTACCGTCCGTAACGTAACAACCCGCAACTTGCCCAACGCCCGTAATATTAAACGTTTGACGCACTTCGCATTTACCCGTAAGCACTTCTTTCGTCTTGGGCGAAAGCATACCTTTAAGCGCCGCTTCCATATCGTCGAGAAGTTCGTAGATAATCCGGTAACTTCTTACGTCCACTTTGGAAGATTCCGCCACTTTCTTCGCTTGCGTATCCGGACGGACGTTGAAACCGATAATAATCGCGTTTGCGCTGTCGGCAAGCATTACGTCCCCTTCGTTGATTGCGCCCGCGCCCGAGTGAATCACTTTTACGCGGATTTCTTCGTTGGAAAGTTTTTCAAGCGATTGTTTTACCGCTTCTACGCTACCTTGTACGTCCCCTTTCACGATAAGGTTAAGATTTTTCATCTTCCCTTCTTCTACTTGGGCGAATACGTCGTCGAGCGTTACGCGACTTTGTTCTTTAATCATACTTTCGCGTTGCTTGTTCTTTCGTTCTTCTTGTACTTGCTTCATAGGCGCTTGGTCAACCGCCATAATGCTGTCGCCCGCGTTGGGTACGTCCTCCAAACCGAGAATGGACACCGCCATAGACGGTCCTGCCGATTTCACCGCTCTGCCCTTGTCGTCGAACATTGCGCGCACACGTCCCATCGTCGTACCCGACAAAATGTTGTCGCCCGTATGGAGCGTACCCGTTTGCACGATAATGCTTGCCACAGGGCCTTTGCCTTTGTCGAGTTTCGCTTCGATAATCGTACCTTTCGCTTGTCTGTCGGGGTTGGCTTTGAGTTCTTGCATTTCCGCAACCAAATTCACCGATTCCAACAATTCGTCAATGCCCATACCCGTCTTTGCGGAAACGGGAATTACCATCGTATCGCCACCCCATTCTTCGGGAACGAGCTCGTGTTCGATAAGTTCTTGTTTCACACGAAGTCGGAGGCCAAGCGGTCTTAGGAAGACAATGTCATAAATCAACT
>JAZNIR010000103.1:0-6774 GCA_045577595.1 Candidatus Scatosoma sp. | reverse complement strand
GCGATTCGGTTTAGAACGAAAGCGTTCCGTCGCGACGGCAGGGGTAAGAAAATTCCCGTGTACGAAACGGAAATTATCGACGGCGTAGAAGTCGTAAAAAAAGACGAAAAAGGCAAGCCGATTCGTAAGAAAAACGAACTTGGCGGATATACGTACGAAATGGACGAAAAAGTGTACGATATCGCCAAAATGCCTTTGGAAGCAATGCGTTCCATTCGCGGACGGGAAATTTCTATGATTTTCCAAGAGCCGATGACGTCGCTCAATCCCGTGTTTACCATTGGGAATCAGTTGGACGAAGTGGCGTTTTTACATATCGAAGGGATTTCCAAAAAGGACGCGAAAGCGCGTAGTATCGAAATGTTAAATCTCGTTGGGATTGCCGACCCCGAAGGGGTGTATAAAAAATATCCCCACGAACTTTCGGGCGGTATGCGTCAACGGGTTATGATTGCAATGTCGTTGTTGTGTAATCCCCGTTTGATTATCGCGGACGAGCCTACGACGGCGCTCGACGTTACCATTCAAGCGCAAATTCTCGATTTGCTTCGTGATATTAAAAAGAAAATCAACGGCTCGATTATGCTCATTACCCACGATTTAGGCGTCGTGGCGGAAATGGCGGATTTCGTCGTGGTTATGTATGCGGGCAAGATTATCGAAATGGGTACGGCGGAAGATATTTTCGACCGTCCTATGCACCCGTACACTATCGGTTTGCAAAAGAGTAAACCTACGGTGGACGGCGACGTGGACGAGTTGTATTGTATTCCCGGATTCGTTCCCAATCCGATAGATATGCCGAATTATTGTTATTTCCGCGACAGATGCGATAAGTGTCGTAAAGAGTGCGCGGGCGAATATCCTGCGCTCGTAAAAGTAACGGATACGCACAGTGTATCTTGCTATTTGTACAAGGAGGGTGAAGGGAATGCCGAAAAAGAAGAATAATCCCGCCGAAACGGTAGAATTGCAAGAAACGCAAGCGATAAACGAAACGGACGTGATAAACGAAACGACGACGGAAAACGCGCAAGACGAAGTGTTGTTGGAAGTGAAAAATTTACAAAAATATTTCGTCGTAGACACGACGTTTTTCGGTAAGCCCACCAAGTTTTTAAAAGCGGTGGATAACGTTTCTTTCCGTTTAAAAAAGGGTAAAACGTTGGGAATCGTAGGCGAATCGGGTTGCGGAAAAACCACGATGGGCCGAACGATTTTGCGTTTGTACGACGTAACGGGCGGGGAAGTGCTGTTCAAAGGCAAAGACGTTTCGAAAATCCCCGAAAGACAATTTGATAAATTGCGCCCGAATATGCAAATGATATTCCAAGACCCGTACGCGAGCCTTTCGCCCCGTTTGACGGTGGGGGAAATTATCGGCGAAGCGGCGCTGGAACACGGTTTGGTAAATAAGGCGAACTACCGCAAGTACGTGTTAGAAGTAATGAAAATGTGCGGATTGCAACCGCATTATTTCGATAGATATCCGCACGAATTTTCGGGCGGACAAAGACAGCGTATTTGTATTGCGCGCGCGCTTGCGCTCAAACCCGAACTCGTGATTTGCGACGAGCCCGTATCGGCGCAGGACGTGTCCATTCAAGCGCAAATTATCAATATGTTGAAAGATTTGCAAAAGCAACTTGGCTTGACGTACGTGTTTATTTCGCACGACTTGTCGGTGGTAAAGCACATTTCGGACGAAGTGGGCGTAATGTATTTGGGCAGTATGGTGGAATACGGCTCGAAAGAGCGTATTTTCGAAAACACCTTGCACCCCTACACGAAAGCGTTGTTTTCGGCAGTACCCGTGCCCAATCCGCACGTGAAGATGAACCGCGTGATTTTGAAAGGGGATATTCCTTCCCCCGTCAATCCGCCGAAAGGTTGTAAATTCCACACCCGTTGCGATTACTGTATGAAGATTTGCCAATCGGTTGCGCCCGAATATAGGGAAGTGGAAGAAGGGCATTATTGCGCTTGCCACTTATATACCCCCCAAGAAGAAATCGACGCGTTTAACGCAGAGCAAGAAACGGCGGTAGCGCAAGATACGCAAACGGAAACGAGCGCGGTGTAAACGGCGTTTGGGAGCTTGTATGACGAGAAAGGAAAAGAAAGAAAAAAAGAAAAAGGAAAAAGCCGAACTGGACACGGAAACGACGTTTGCGGATATGAACGTGGAAGGTTTTCACTGGTATAGTCCGTCCAAGAAAAAAAATTCGGGACAACCGATAGGGAAAGTTTCGAAAAAGGAATATTGGGCGATGGTGCGGGGTGCGTTTTCGGCAATGTTGCCAATGCTCCTTTGCATTATAATCGGCGGACTGTTGGTGTTTGGGCTTGCCTTTTTATGGTTGAAATGAATAAAATGCGAACGCGACCGTTATGTAACGGTCGCGTTCGTCCGTTTAAAGTGGCTTGTAAACGATTGACTAAACGTGTGGAAAGTAGGGATTCTTCCGCTATCGCGTTCAGAATGACGGTAGGAATAGGGAAAGTAATAAGTAATAGTGAAAAGTTAAGAAGTGTGGAAAAATTGATAAGGGGATTCTTCACCCACTACGGGGTTTAGAATGACGGGGCAGGGAAACGCTTTCAGAATGACGGTATCAACCCGTGTCATTTCGAGCGTATGCGAGAAATCCCCTTTAAAAACGATACAAATAATGGGGGATTCTTCAAGCTACGCTTTCAGAATGACGGTAGGGTGGCGCAGAATGACAAGATAGGTGGCGCACTGCTTACTGTTCGCGTTTGGCGAGTAGTTTGCCCGTGTTTGCGTTCATTAAATACGCCGTCGTTTTTCCGCTACGGTTAATCACGCCGATATAATAATAGGGGTGTTCTTCGTAGATTAAGCGGATTTGGATTTCTCCCGCAAAGCCGTGTTTGTCGGTGAGCGACGTAAATAGTTCGCTTTGCGCGTTTTTCAAATGCGTTAAGGCTTGTTTGGGCGTGAGCGTATCGGGCGTGCGGACGCTCGTTGCCGTCAGTTGCGTTTTGTTTTCCCCGCATTCGATACGGACGGGCAGTTCTTGCAAAGCGGACGCGTCCAACGCGCAAGAATAATAATATTCGGATTTTACGTTGTCGAACGTCATATCTCCGCCGTATTCTTTGCCGTTTACGGTGAAGTAGATATAATATTCTTTCGTCGTGTCGTTTGCCAATAAAAAGATTTCCAATCTGGTCGTCCTTTCGTGGGCTACGCCGTCCGTTGCGTAAGGGTATTCTTTCGTCGTAGCATACGCGCGCAACGAATATTCGTCCGTCTTGCAAAGCAACACGTTGCTACGCAGTTCGGAAACGTACGCAAAGTAGTCGGTTTCCTTTTTACAGCTTGCAAGCGAGAACAAAGAAAACACAAAGAAAAGAGCAAGAAAAATCCGTAATAAACGGTTGGCGGGAGTGAAAAAAGCTTTTTTGACGTTAAAAAATTTATTCATAGTTCATTATATTAAAAAAAGGTGCAAAACATACCAAACAAAATTCGTTTATACAGTTGATTTTTTGCGCGTAATGTGATAAAATAGTATAAATATAGTATTCGTACGATAGGAGGAGAAGTCTATGCGCTTGGATAAAGTTGTATTGCGTGCTTTTTTAAGCACCGTAGCAGCCATAGCGGCATTGATTCTCTTTATGATTTTCGCCCTTTGTACGATATATCCCGCAACGATGATGCAAATCACATACGATTTGGGAATGGACAAGTTGGCAATCGCCAACGCCAAACAAGCGTACAAGCGGACGGGCGACGTTTACTATATCGCGTTTGCCACCGAAACGGCAATCGGGATTGACGATTTAGAACAAATCGACGTGTGCGGAAGTATGCTTATCGTCAACGATGGTTTCGACGGATATTGCGAAACGCGGAATACGGCGCTTGCGCTTGACGAAAGCACGGGTACGTACGACCAATACGTGTACGGACAAGTGTGCGTAGCAAAATACAATCGTGGCAATAAATCGGAAGCGGTGGATAAGGCGTTCGATTGGGTTGGAAACGATTGTTTCCCGAAAAATAACGCTATCGTAGCGGTGCTTATGACGGCGCTAATTGCCGACGATACGGCGACGGTAGATTTGGTGGAAGAAAAGCTGTTGACAATGCAAACGAGTGGCTTTTCACAAGACGAGCGAAACGATTATAATACGTGGCTCGGTTACGCGCAAGAATGATATAAACAGAAGAAAACATTAAACTTTTTTATAGAAAGGAGAAATACCTATGAGTAGCAAAATTGTAAAAGAAGGCTTAACTTTCGACGACGTGCTTTTAATTCCGCAAGCGTCGAACGTATTGCCCCACGAAGTGGATTTGAGAACGCAATTAACCGACAAGATTAAATTAAACTTGCCGTTGATGAGCGCGGCGATGGATACGGTTACCGAAAGCCGTATGGCGATTGCGATGGCGCGTGAGGGCGGTATTGGCATCATTCATAAAAATATGTCGATTGAAGAACAAGCCAATCACGTGGACAGAGTAAAACGCAGTGAACACGGCGTTATTACCGACCCGTTTTTCCTTGCGCCCGACAATCTCGTAAAAGACGCGGTGGCGTTGATGGAAAGATACCGTATCAGCGGTGTGCCGATTACGAAAAAGGGTAAACTCGTAGGGATTTTAACCAACCGCGATTTGCGTTTTGAAAACAACTACGACCAACCGATTTCCAACGTGATGACGAAGAAAGGTTTGGTTACGGCGCCCGTTGGGACGACGCTGGACGAAGCGCAAAAGATTTTGGGTAAGCACCGCATTGAAAAATTACCTATCGTAGACGAACAAGGTATGCTTAAAGGGCTTATCACGATTAAAGATATTGAAAAATCTATTCAATATCCCAACTCGGCAAGAGACGAAAACGGCAGACTGCTCGTCGGGGCGGCGGTTAGCACGGCGGCAAACGCAGTGGACAGAATTGCTGCGCTCGTGGACGCGCGCGTCGACTTGATTGCGATTGATACGGCGCACGGACATTCGGCGGGCGTATTGAAGAAAGTGGAAGAAATTCGTTCGAAGTTCCCCAATCTTACGATTATTGCGGGCAACGTAGCGACGGCTGGCGCGGTGGAAGCGCTTGTGAAATCGGGCGCGGACGTTGTAAAAGTAGGTATCGGTCCTGGTTCGATTTGTACGACGCGCGTGGTGGCGGGTATCGGCGTACCCCAACTTACGGCGGTTATGGATTGCGCGGAAATGGCGGATAAACTCGGCAAGAGAGTGATTGCGGACGGCGGTATTAAATACAGTGGCGATATCGTAAAAGCGTTGGCGGCAGGCGCAAGCGCGGTTATGGTAGGCTCGCTTTTGGCAGGTACGTTGGAAAGTCCCGGCGAAGTGGAACTCTATCAAGGCAGAAGTTACAAAGTATATCGCGGTATGGGTTCGCTCGGCGCGATGGCGGCGGGTAGTAGCGACAGATATTTCCAAGAAGGCACGAAGAAGTTCGTTCCCGAAGGGGTGGAAGGCAGAGTGCCGTACAGAGGCAGTGTAGCCGACGTGATTTATCAAATGAAAGGCGGTCTCCGCTCTGGTATGGGTTATTGCGGAAAAGCGACGGTGGAAGAACTCCGTACGAGCTCGGAATTCGTACGCATCACCAACGCGAGCTTGATTGAAAGCCACCCGCACGACATTTCCATTAGCAAGGAAGCCCCTAACTATTCGCAACACTAATTAAAAGTAGAGAACGTTTATGAATATCGTATGTTTGGATTTAGAAGGGGTGCTCGTGCCTGAAATTTGGATTGCCTTCGCAAAAGCGAGCGGGATTCCCGAATTGACGCGCACGACGCGCGACGAGCCCGATTATAATAAATTGATGAATTGGCGTTTGTCCGTTTTAAAACAACACGGACTTGGACTCAATGAAATCCGCGCTATTATAGAAAAAATTGAACCGCTTGAAGGGGCGAAAGCGTTTTTGGACGAGCTCCGTTCGTTGACGCAAGTGCTTATTATCAGCGATACGTTTACGCAGTTTGGTATGCCACTTATGAAAAAACTGGGATATCCTACGCTACTTTGCAACACGTTGGAAGTGGCGGAAAACGGGGAAATTACCGGCTTTAAAATGCGGATAGAAAATTCGAAATATTCGACGGTGAAAGCGTTACAATCCATAGGCTACGAAACGATTGCGGCGGGGGACAGTTATAACGATTTGGGTATGATAACGGCGAGTAAGGCGGGATTTTTGTTCCGTAGTACGGACAAGATTAAGGCGGATTATCCGCAACTGCCCGCGTATGAATCGTACGACGATTTGATGAATGCTATTAAGCAATATTTGACAGACTAATTTACAAGGAGATAAAAAATATATGAACAACAACGTACGTCCCGAAACTATGGAACGCATCACAAACAAACAACTCGCCAATGCGTTTATTGACGAACAAGTAGCGCAAATTAGAGCGCAAGTGGGCAATAAGAAAGTGTTGCTTGCTTTGTCCGGCGGGGTGGATTCTTCCGTCGTTGCGGCGCTTTTAATTAAAGCAATCGGCAAGCAACTCGTTTGCGTACACGTAAATCACGGTCTTTTAAGAAAAGGCGAACCGGAAGAAGTCGTAAAAGTTTTCCGCGACGAGATGGACGCAAATCTCGTTTACGTAGACGCAGTGGACAGATTTTTAGACAAGCTTGCGGGCGTTGCCGAACCGGAAAAGAAACGTAAAATTATCGGCGCGGAATTTATTCGCGTCTTTGAAGAAGAAGCAAGAAAGCAAGAAGGCATTGAATTTTTGGCGCAAGGC
>JAZNIR010000102.1:0-3254 GCA_045577595.1 Candidatus Scatosoma sp. | reverse complement strand
ATCCAATGGAAAATTTATTACGGGAAGCGGAAGATTTAGGGGATATTGCCGAACTTATTATCGTTGCGCAAGACACGACGCGATACGGCGAAGATTTATACGGAAAAAACCGTTTCGTCGAACTTTTACAAAAACTTTCCGCTTTGGAAAACGTACAAACGATACGGCTTTTGTATTGTTATCCCGACGTAATTTCCGACGAATTGATTGCGGAAATAGCCAACAATTCTAAAATTTTAAAATATATCGACGTGCCTTTGCAACATTCGGAAAACCGTGTTTTAAAATTGATGAACCGAAAAGGCACGAGAGAAAAATATTTGCAACTTTTTAAAAAGCTACGCGCAAAAATACCGAATATTGCGATACGTTCCACGTTTATCAGCGGATTTCCGACGGAAACGGAAGAAGAATTTGAAAGTATGCAAGCGTTTTTAAAAGAAGCCAAGCTTTTTAATTGCGGTTTTTTCGCTTATTCCAAAGAACCGGACACGGGCGCGGCTCGAATGAAAGGACAAATCCATCACGCCACGAAAAAACGGCGGGTGCAAGCGTTGTATCGCGTACAAGAAGAGATTTCGGCGAAGATTTTACAAAGCTTTATCGGCAAGGAAATAGAAGTATTGTGCGACGGCATTGATTACGAAAAAAACTGTTTCGTAGGACGGGCGTATTGTAACGCGCCTGATATCGACGGCAAAGTGTATTTCCATACGCCTTTTGCCGAGCAAGGCAAACGCTATATAGTTGAAATAGAACGTGCGGACAGTTATGATTTATACGGCAAAACGAAGGAGGTAGAAAACAATGAATTTGCCTAATAAAATTTCCCTTACAAGAATTTGTATGATACCCGTTTTTATAGCGGTATTCTTTTTGGACGGCGTTTTGCCGTACAATTACGCAATAGCGGCGGCTATTTTTGCCGTAGCTGCTTGCACCGATTTTATCGACGGACATATTGCCCGTTCGCGCGGGTTGGTTACCAATCTCGGTAAATTTTTAGACCCGATTGCCGATAAAGTGTTGGTGTCCGCCGCAATGATTTTGCTGTTAACGATGCAAGGCAGTTTATTCTTCCCGCTTGGACAATCGGCGGAAGGTATTTATATCGCGACGGCGGTTTGTATTTGCTTGATTTTGGCGCGTGAACTGATTATTAGCGCCTTCCGTCAAATCGCTGCAACAAACGGCGTCGTAATGGCTGCTGAAAAGCTTGGAAAATATAAAACGGCTTGTCAAGACGTAGCGATTACGGTGTTAATTGCCGCAGTTGACGTGCATGGAAAGGCGGGCGAAATCGTCGCTTGGATTGGGCTTGGATTGTTTGCCGTTGCAACGGTTCTCACTGTTTGGTCGGGGATTTCCTACGTCGTAAAACATAAACACGTATTAAAAGACGCTTAAAAAATTGGTAGGGGTTTGCGAATGAAAAACGGGTGTTTGATTGTCGATAACGGATTGGAAGGGATACGTTCTCTCCCTGTTTTAGACGTGTTTTACCAAGACGGTTACGCCTTTTCGGAAATTCGGACAATTCCGTTTAACGACGAAAAAATACGCAACGTTCTTTCGCAAATGCAAACGGAGTATTCGAATTTGTTTTTGCTGATTGAAAAAGAACGCGTTGAGACAATTCGAAAGTTATTGCTTGCGAATTGGCAAGAAATAACGATACAAACGGAACAAAAAGCGGGAATTTTTATAAACGGACAATGCTGTTTGTTTTTATTGTTTTTAAACGACGAGAAAAACGGAGCAACGTTCGCAAAAGAAACGTGCGCGCCCTATTTACGCAAAAGAAGTGGAAAACGGATTGAGAAAATCGTATTGCGTACGGTGGGGGCAAATTACGAGCGTATAGAACAATTAATCGTTCAATCCAAAGGGTTAGACGGCGGTAAGTTAAACTATTTGCACACGAGAAAATACGACGAAGACGTCATTCGGATTTTTTACGGCGACGACGTTTCTAAAATGCTGACGGACGACGTTTTACGATTGTTTTTAGACGGATTAGGCGACACCGTGTATGCGATGAGCGATACACCTTTACCCAATCAGTTGATAGAACTTTTAAAATTACGCGGTAAAAAAATCAGCGTAGCGGAATCGTTTACGGGCGGGGGGATTGCCAAGAAATTGTCGTCCGTATCAGGCGCAAGCGCGGTGTATTTCGAAGGGTTGAATACGTATAACGAACTTTCTAAAATGCAACGGCTGGGCGTAAAAGATTTTACGTTAAAAACCTTTGGCGCAGTGTCCGACCAAACGGCTTACGAAATGGCTACGGGGCTGTTAAATACGGGAAATTGCGATATTTGTATCACCACGACGGGTTTGGCGGGACCGAACACCGATAAATCGAATTTACCCGTAGGGCTTTGTTACGTTGCGGTGGGGACGAAAGAAAAAATATTCGTGTACCGTTATAAATTCGACGGTACGCGCGAAGAAATCACCGAAAAAGCAATCCAATACGCGCTGTTTTTGGCGTATAAACAATTAAAAAATATGTAAACTATATTTTATATAACGAAAATTTTAAGGAGAAAGAAAATGGCAAACGAAAAAAATACGGATAAGATGAAAGCATTGGACGCCGTTCTGTTGCAAATTGAGAAACAGTACGGAAAAGGTTCGATTATGCGACTTGGCGACGAGGCGGGAAAAACGGAAATCGAAGTAATACCGTCGGGCTGTCTTACGTTGGATTTGGCGCTTGGAATCGGCGGTTTTCCGCGTGGGAGAATTATTGAAATTTACGGCCCTGAATCTTCGGGTAAAACGACGGTTGCGTTGCACGCGATTGCGGAAGCGCAAAAGATGAACGGCGTAGCCGCGTTTATCGACGCGGAACACGCGCTCGACCCCGTTTACGCAAAGAAATTAGGGGTAAATCTTGACGATTTGTACGTTTCTCAACCAGATACGGGCGAACAAGCGTTGGATATTGCAGAAGCGCTCGTTAGAAGTTCGGCGGTGGATATTATCGTTATCGACTCTGTGGCGGCGCTTACGCCGAAAGCGGAAATCGAAGGGGATATGGGTGATTCCCACGTTGGTTTGCAGGCGCGTTTGATGTCGCAGGCATTGAGAAAATTGACCGCCATCGTAAACAAATCGAAAACCTGCGTTATTTTTATCAACCAGCTGCGTGAAAAGGTTGGGGTTATGTTTGGCAATCCTGAAACGACGCCGGGAGGCAAAGCGTTGAAATTCTACGCGAGTATGCGTTTGGATATTCGTAAAAT
>JAZNIR010000101.1:0-2343 GCA_045577595.1 Candidatus Scatosoma sp. | reverse complement strand
CGACGACGTAGACGAAAAATATTTCGAAGAAAGCGAAGAAAGCTTTAACGTGAACGAAGGCTTTAATTTAAACGGTAGCGATTTTAACGCGGGCGTATTCGTTAAAAGCGTAGCGTTAGCGGAAAGCGATTATGAAGAATACGGCGTAAGCGAACAAGCGGAAAGCGCGTATAGTGTAAGCGCAACTTATAATGCGTCTTACGTATCGTTTCCGGCGGTAGATTGGGCGGTATCGTTTGTAAACCCCGCGTCGGAATGGGCAACGGGAAAGACGGTTACGGATTACGTAACCGTTTCGCCTATAAGCGACGGCGCGTTAGAAGCGGTTGTAACGTGTTTGCAACCGTATGGTGAACAAATTCAAGTAAGCGTTACTAATCGCGTAAATACGGGCGTTTCCGCGTCTATTTTGTGCGATTATGCAAAACCTGTATCGAGTTTTGCTGTAACGATAAATAAAGCTATTGGTTCAAAACGTATAGCGTCGGGTTTGGTGTCATTATCTGATAATTGGTATGATTATTCGGGTTTAAATTTAACTAATATTACGGTTAATAATATAGGTTATGAACAGTTTATCTTTTCTGCTAGTGAATATGGTTTAGGTACTAAAAGCGGGAGTTATCAATTAAAAGATATTTCTATTTGTTATACGGGGATTGACGTTGAAAAAATTAATATACCCGAATTAACGTTAAAGGATGACGTAACGTTTGGAAAAGATGCGGAAAATGGTTTTGGTTGGATGAAGCGTTCTATTGTTAATCCGTCGATGCGAAACGATTTGTTTAATTTATGCTTACCGTTAGTAGATTTCTACGAAGAAGGGGAAGCGATAACTGAGCTTTGGTTGTTTAAACAAGGGGCTATAACCGAATTATCGGAAGGAATTGCTGATTATATTGATGAGTATAACGCGTATATATCTATGATTGCGGAATATTGGGATTTTGAAAATTGTCATTATTTCATTTCTTGTAAATTAGGTAAAAGCGTTGAAAAGGAATATTTAAATTTTGGTTTTACTTCATTGGAGCGCTTTTTTGAAGTTGAGCCTACGGACATAACGACGAACGTTGATAATATAACGTTTGGAGAATAAAAGGTGGTAGACAATGAAAAAGGGATTTAAGCGATTATACGGCGTTCTTTGCTCCTTTGTATTGGCTGTATTTTCGCTTTTATCGTACGTTTCGCCGTCTTTTGGCGGTTTGTTTGTTCGGGCTGATAGTGCGCGCTATCAGTTCGAGCAAACGCGAGTAAACGACGATTTGGGCGAAGAAGTCTTGAAGACGTATGCGGACAAAGCGGAAGAGTACGAAAAAGACGAAGATAAAAAGCCGTCGTTATATAATTTTACCGAATTTTGCTATTCCAACGACGAAGAAACAAGAAATACGTTATATGGGCTGTATTTATACGTTTACAATCCAGCGCGGACGGAATATGAAACGGGTTTCGGCGCAAGCGAAATTAATATGGCGGTAGCGTATAACGAACAAGGCGAGCCTATCGAGTACGACAATTTATATTTGGCGTATTGCGGGCGATCGACGGGCGATTATGCGGGTTTATTTTATAAATACCGTGTGTCTGAAATGGACGGCGTGTTGAAAAGCGCGATTTCGTTTGACGAAGCAAGCGGACGGCGCAGATACGATATATCGGCAATACAATTGACGGCAAAAGGCGACAAAATGAACGGTACGTTATCTGTATTCGATTACGGAATAGGCGCAACGTATTATTTCAGCGGTTATAGCGTGGGTTGTAACGCGGACGATTTGGAAACGTCGACGTTAACGGTAGAGCGCGACGACTTAAAATATTTGCAATTAGACGTACAACACGCGAATTATCGCGGGGATTTCACCGGGTACGTTTGCGACGAAATACAAACCGCGTATTTCGGGATAGATAACGCGTATTTGGACGATTACGGCGGATTGCAAAAGGTTTCCGCCGAATGGTACGAATATAAAACGAAACCTATATTTTCTACTTGGGATACGGATTGTGTTTCTCGTTTAGACGATTTTATTAATTTCGATATTGGAAAGGCGCTTGGCGAGTTGCGCGATTTGGTCGTATGGGAAGAAGAAAAAGTTGGCGGATTTGGTGGAATTTGGCAAGCTTTTTCTAAAGGTTATAACGTGAAAGAAGATTATTTAGAGAGTAAATGGTATGATTATAATTATCGTATGAATGATAATTTTTCGCGTGTAACGTGTATGAATTGGCTTTTCGATTTAAACGAAGTGGCGAACGTGGACGCGAACGATTTTGATATATCGGAAGAAGAGATTACGGCGTATATGGAAGCGTACACGGAAAATTTTAAAA
>JAZNIR010000100.1:0-23372 GCA_045577595.1 Candidatus Scatosoma sp. | reverse complement strand
GTACTGGGCGTCTACCTTAATCAGGTAGTTGCCTTCCTTCAGACCTGCTGTCTGCTTCAGCTGAATCCTGTATGTAGAATCGGCTTCGTTTGGCGTAATCGTATGTTCAATACCGCCGCAATCTGCCTGTACCGTTACTGCCGCAAATTCTTCCGGTGTTAACGGTTCGTCTTTGATGGTCAGATTGACGTGCAAAGAAACGTGAGTAATTGGGAAAACGGGACGAGCGAACCGGATTGCGAAACGATTTTACGGCTTGCCGATTTGTTCGACGTGTCGATAGACGAACTGTTTGGGCGAAATACGTCGTCGGTTAGACGGCAAGCGACGGCGGGCATAGAATACGCGATTTTAAAATCGGTGCGGGGATTAAGCGAATCGCAAAAATACGCGCTAATGCAGTTTTTACGAGAATTTGACGAACTATAATAAGAAAGACGCGCATAGGCGTCTTTTTTTACGCCGTAAACGAACGAAAAAAGATAAAAATAAAGCGATTATCTTTATTTTTATGCGTACTTTGATTGACTTTGTTTGAAAGAATATGATATAATTTTCATAATCACAAAAATTGATTGAAAATTAACAAAAAATCGAAAAAGGCTATTTTGAAAGGAGCATAGAAAAGTGGTTTTGGATTACTTGATATTGGCGTTGTACGCGCTGGGTATGTTGGGAATCGCCGTGTACACCCGAAACCGTTCGAAATCGGTGAACGACTTCTTGTTGGCGGGCAAAAAAGGATTAAACGGTTGGATGAGCGCGTTTGCGTACGGCACGACGTATTTTTCCGCCGTCATTTTTATCGGGTATGCAGGGCAATTCGGTAGACTGTACGGTTTGGCGTCCGTGTGGATTGGGATTGGTAACGCGATTATCGGCTCGTTATTTGCTTGGTTGGTGCTTGCAAAGCGTACGAAAAAAATGACCACCCGCCTTTCGGCGAAAACGATGCCCGAATTTTTCGAAAAACGGTACGATAGCAAGCGTTTAAAACTCGTTTCGGCGGTGATTATTTTCCTTTTTTTAATTCCGTATTCGGCGTCGGTGTACAACGGATTAAGTTCGCTCTTTGGCGTGGTGTTTAAAATCGACGGTTGGATAATTATGCTTGCGCTTGCGGGCTTGACGGCGCTGTATCTGTTTTTCGGCGGATATTTCGCGACGGCGCTTTCCGATTTTATTCAAGGGATTATTATGCTGATTGGCGTCGTAGCGATGGTGATTTGCTTTATGAACTACGATACAATTTCGTGGGATTTAAGTCTGCTTGTAAACAGCGACGAACTCGGTTGGTTTACCTTTTCCAGCTCGAACACGGGGTTATACGGGAACACCGCGTCGCTACTCTCGCTTGTTTTTCTCACTTCGTTCGGGGTGTGGGCGTTACCGCAAACGATACATAAATATTACGCGGTGCGCGACGACAAAGCGATTATGCAAGGCACAGTGGTAAGTACGCTGTTTGCGTTGATTATCGGTTTCGGCGCGTATTTCACGGGCGCGCTTTCCGCCTTTTTTCCCGAGCTTGCGGGCGTTGCGTCCGACGGGGTAATCCCGAATATGATTAAAATCGTAATACCGACGGGGCTTATCGGCGTGTTGGCGGTGTTAATTCTTTCCGCGAGTATGTCGACACTCTCGTCCGTATCGTTGGCGTCCGCGTCCGTCGTAGCGGTGGATATTTACAAAGGAAAAATCAATCCCAACGCGTCGGATAAAAAGGTAAATTGGACGATGAAAATTTTGTGCCTTGTGTTCGTGGCGATTTCCGTAACGCTTGCTATTTTAAACGAGAAATTCCAAATTTCCGCCATCGCGTATTTAATGGGATTAAGTTGGGGCGTTTTGGCGGGGTGCTTTATTGGCCCGTACGTTTTGGGCTTGCTTTGGAAAAAAGTCAGTCGTCCCGCCGTTTGGAGCTCGGTGATAGGGACGCTCGTTTTGACGGTTGTGTTGATATTCGTATTCGGTTACGATAAAAACGGTTGGGATTGTACGTTTGCGTTTGCCTTAAAAACGGGCATAGGCTGTTCGCCAATGATTGGCGTAATTTGTATGGCGTATTCTATGGTGGTAACGGCGATTGTCAGTTTGTTTACCAAACCTTGCGAAAAGGGGGCAAAAGTAGCATTCGACGGGGGTATGTGTAAGACGAATGTGCAAGAAGACGAAGTGAAAAACGAACGGAAAGGAAGTGAAAAGATATGATTTGGTCGAAAGAAGAAACGCTGTCGCGCTCGGAGATGGAAAGTTTACAACTTGCCCGCTTGCAAGAAACGGTGCAAAGGGTGTACGAAAAAGTGCCGTATTATCGCGCGAAAATGGACGAAAAAGGGGTGCAACCGCAAGATATTAAAACGCTTGCCGATTTAAGCAAGTTGCCCTTTACGACGAAACAGGATATGCGCGATACGTATCCGTTTGGGCTGTTTGCCGTGCCGAAAGACGAGTTGGTGCGTATTCACGCAAGCTCGGGCACGACGGGAAAACCGACGGTTGTCGGTTATACGCGCGGGGATTTGGAAACGTGGACGGATTGCGTTTCGAGAATCGCGTGTATGGGTGGCGCAAGCGAAAAGGACGTAGCGCAAATTTGTTTTGGCTACGGTATGTTTACGGGCGCGCTCGGTTTGCATTACGGGTTAGAAAAAATCGGCGCGGCAATCGTGCCGTCGTCGACGGGTAATTCCGAAAAGCAACTGATGTATATGCAAGATTTCCAAACGAGCCTTTTGGTGGCTACGCCGTCGTACGCGTTGCGCCTTGCCGAAGTGGCGCGAGAAAACGGGATTGACCCTAAAACCGATTTACATATAAAAATTGCGCTGGTAGGTAGCGAACTTTTGACGGACGCTATGCGCGAAGAAATGCACGCGGTTTGGGGAAAAGACGTAAAAATAACGTCAAACTACGGTATGAGCGAGTTGATGGGGCCCGGTGTTTCGGGGGAATGTTTACAGCATTGCGGTATGCATATCAACGAAGATTATTTTATTCCCGAAATTATCGACAGCAACACGGGCGAAGTATTGCCTGCGGGCGAAAAGGGCGAGCTTGTGATTACTTGTATTAAAAAGGAAGGCTTACCCCTGATTCGTTACCGCACGAAAGACGTTACAAGGCTTTTCTACGAGCCTTGCGCTTGCGGAAGAACGACTTGCCGTATGGAAAATTTATCGGGCAGAAGCGACGATATGTTGAAGATTCGCGGGGTAAACGTATTCCCCGGACAAATCGAAGAAGTGGTGCTTTCCGTGCCCGAACTCGGTCCGCATTACGAGATTATCGTGGAAAGGGAAGGGTATTCGGATAAACTTACCGTGCGGGTGGAATTGAACAAGGAAACGGACTCGTTTGCCGAATTGCAACGGATAGAAAACACGACGAGAAACAAACTGAAAGTGGTGCTTGGATTGGACGCGAAAATCCGTTTGGAATCGCCCAATACGTTGCAACGTTTTGAAGGAAAAGCAAAGCGTATTAAAGATTTACGCGGAAACAAATAAGCGGGAAATAAGGAGATAATACAATGGTAGCGAAACAAATAACGGTGTTTATCGAAAACAGAAAAGGTCGTCTTGGCGACGTGCTGGACGTATTGAAAAAGGGTGGGGTGAATATTCTTTCGCTCTCGCTTGCCGATACGGCGGAATACGGTTTGTTACGGGTGATTTCCGACAAACCGCAACAAGGCAAAGACGCGTTGACGAAAGCGGGATTTTCAAGTATGCTTTCCGACGTATTTATCGTGAAAGTGCCCCACGTGCTGGGCGCGTTGCAAAATATTTTAAAGGTGATTGCCGACGAAGAAGTCAACGTGGAATATATGTACGGGCTGACGTTGAGCGGGGACGAAGCGTCTATCGTCGTAAAAACGTCCGACCTTGCAAAAGCGGAAGAAGTGTTTGCAAAACACGGCATTGAAACGCTTTCCGACAGCGCGCTCGTATAAACGTATTTTAATTCTACCGCAAGAAACGCTCCGTTTTCGGGGCGTTTTTCACTTTTTACAAACGGTGGGCATATATTGGCGTATGAGAATGATGGAATATAACCGAGAAAAAGCAGTAAACTACGCTCGCCGTTGGGCGTTTGCCCGTAATCCCGCCTATTACAATTTCGACGCTATCGGCGGGGATTGCACCAATTTCGCGTCTCAATGCCTTTTTGCGGGCGTGGGGATAATAAATAATACGCCCGATTTGGGTTGGTTTTACCGCTCTGTAAACGATAGGGCGGCGGCTTGGACGGGCGTGGAATATTTTTATAATTTTTTAATAGCCAACGCGCGGGGCGTAGGCGACGGCGCGGGGCCGTTTGCGGAAGAAACGGGCGTGGACGGATTGCAAATCGGGGACTTCGTGCAACTGGGCGCTGGGACGGGTGATTTCTACCATACCCCTATCGTCGTGGGATTTTCGGGGGGCGTTCCGCTGGTTGCGGCGCACACGAACGACGCTTTTGGTAGGCGGTTGGATAGTTATTCGTTTGCAAACTTGCGGTGTTTGCATATTCTTGGCGCGCGCGTACCGTAAAAAGGAGATTTTGGCTGTTTTTTGTAAAGCGAACGAAACGGAAACCCGTTCTTTCCCGAAAAAAAGAGAATTTTGTCAAATTTTTTTTGCAAAAACGGGTGTGAAATTATTTCTTTTTTTGAATAAAAATTGTATAATATAACTGTAACGCGTATAAGCGCGTGAAAGAGATTATAAAAAGGAGTGATTTTTATGAAAATTTCCAGTAAATGGCTTTTTCCTATTCTTGCTATCGTACTCGGCGTGTTGTTTATCGTGTTGAAAGATACGATTATGAACATAATGTTGACGGTACTCGGCGTCGTTTTAATCGTGGCGGCGGTGCTTGATTTGTTGCAAAAGCAATACGTGCCCAGCGCGGTAAAAGCGGTAATCGGGATTGTTATTATCGTGTTCGGTTGGACGCTTACCAGTGTTGCGTTGTACGTAATGTCTGCAATCTTGCTCGTTTACGGGATTTTGCAACTGTACGAAGCGATAAAGGCGAATAAACGTGGTAAAAACGTTTGGAAAACGATTTTGTTGTACGCGCAACCGGTTGCGATTGTCGTAGCGGCGATTTTCTTGCTTGTTAATCAAGGCGGCGCAATTTCGTGGGCGTTTATCGTAGCGGGTATTTTCCTTATCGTGGAAGGCGCGATTGGACTTATCAACTGCTTGAAAGAAAAAAAATAAGTAAAAACGAAAAATCCCTTTGCGTAAATCAAGCGCAAGGGGATTTTTTTGTATAAAAGAAACATAAAACTTTGAAAGAAAAACAAAGGATTTCGTTTGACCGTTTTTTTATAAAGTGATATAATAAATACGAGAAAAACGAATGAAGATAAGTTATGGATTTGTTTGAACCAATTTTAAATCAAATGATTTTTCTGTTTGCGTTTATCTTGCTTGGGTTTATCCTTGCAAAATGTAAAATCGTGCCGGAAAACTCGTCGACGGTAATTTCCAAATTGGAAAATTTTATCTTCGTACCCGCTTTGGTGCTCGGTACGTTTATCGGGAATTGTACGCCCAGCGTATTAAGCTCTATGTGGAAATATCTCGTACTCGGTTTTGGCTTGGTACTCATTACCATTCCTATCTCGCTTTTGGTGGCGAAAGTTTGCTTTAAAGAAAAATATTTGCAAAAAATAGCGTCGTACGGCTTGGCGTTTTCCAACTTCGGCTTTATGGGGAATGCGATTATGGACGGCGTATTCGGTGGCGAAGTATTTTTCGTGTACACGATTTTCACCTTGCCTTTGTGGTTTATGATTTATGCTTGGGGCGCGCCCGTACTTTTGATTTCGTCCAGTAGCGACGGCGTGAAACCGTCCGTAAAAGAGCGGTTAAAAAATTTCTTAAACCCTATGTTTATCGCAATGATAATCGGTATGATAATCGGTTTGACGGGTTTGCGTTTGCCGAGCGCGGCAGTGGAAGTGGTGGACACGGCGGGCGATTGTATGTCGCCCCTTGCAATGATGCTTACGGGCTTGACGATTGGTAAAACGAACGTACTCGGGCTTTTAAAGCGTTGGCGTTTGTATTTAACCAGCGCAATCAAGCTCGTTGCGTATCCCGCTTTGTTTTTGTGCATTTTAGCGTTTTTGCCGAAAAACGGGTTTTTCACGGAAACGTTTTTCCTTTGCGCGGGTTGCGTGGCGGCAATGCCGATGGGATTAAACACAATCGTTATTCCGGCGGCGTACGGCAAAGATACCACCGACGCGGCGGGGCTTGCGCTGGTGTCGCATATTTTTTCGGTGGGCACGATACCGCTCGTATTTATGATACTGCAAAATTGTATTTTATAAAGAAAAAATTTTATTGGATAAGGAATAACGCTTTGCAAACGCGCAAGGCGTTATTTTTATTTGTATTTAATTGACATTTTTCACAAAATGGTTATAATAAGGAATATACTATAAAAGACACAAAAGGAAAAACGAAGATGCAAATTGTGTTATTAACCGCGCTTGGCGTGGGCGGGGCAACCGTCTTTGGCGCGTTGATAGGATTTATGTTTAAAAATTTGTCGCACAAATTCAGTGATATTATTTTGGCTTTTTCAGCCGGAGTAATGCTTGCTGCGGCAGTGCTTGGGCTTGTTTTGCCGTCGCTGGAATACGGCGGGAAATACGCGCTGGTCATTACAATCGTCGGTATTTTCGTCGGCGCGATTTGCTTGAACTTCACCGATAAACTCGTGCCACACTTGCATAAGCTTTCGGGCGAAACGGAAGAAGAACACGCGTGGAATGCCAAACGTAACAAAGTAATGCTTTTCGTGCTTGCCATTGCCATACACAATTTCCCCGAAGGGATAGCGGCTGGCGTAGGGTTCGGCACGGGAAACACCACCGACGCATTGATGATTGCGGGCGGGATTGCTTTGCAAAACGTGCCCGAAGGTATGGTAATCATCGCGCCTATGTTGGCGTCGGGTATTTCCCCGAAAAAAACCTTTCTTTACGCCGCTTTGACGGGCGTCGTGGAAGTGGTGGGTACGCTTATCGGATTTTTCGCAGTGAGTGTTGCGTCGGCGATTTTGCCGTTTGCATTGGCGTTTGCGGGCGGTACGATGCTGTACGTAATCAGCGACGAAATGATACCCGAAACGCACGCGCACGGGAGCGAACGTGGCGCAACCTATTCGTTGCTTTTCGGATTTTGTTTGATGCTCGTTTGCGACGTATTACTCGGCTGATAATAAAAACTTCTATAAATAGACGGCTTGCTTTTTAGGCGAAGTCGTTTATTTTTTACAAAACCCGACAAGGAAAGGTTGGATAGGTCTTGCGAAAAAGGAAAAAATATGCTATAATAAAAAGCGAGAGGTAAAATTTATGAAATTTATTCATATTTCCGATTTGCATTTGGGTAAGCGCGTCAACGAATATTCTATGTTGGACGAGCAGGAATACATACTCAAAAAAATCTTGCGCGTTTTGGACGAAGAAAAGGCGGACGGCGTACTGATTGCGGGGGACGTGTACGATAAAACCGTGCCCAGCGCGGAGGCGGTGGCGCTTTTCGACGATTTTTTATATCGGCTTTCCACCCGCAACGTACAAGTGTTTATTATCAGCGGAAATCACGATTCTCCCGAACGGCTTGCGTTTGCGTCCCGCCTTATCGACGGGAGCGGGGTGCACATTTCCCCCGTGTATCAAGGGGAAGTGCAACCGATAATTTTACGAGATAATTTCGGCACGCTCAACGTGTATATGTTGCCGTTTGTCAAGCCTACGCACGTCCGCCGTTTTTATCCCGACGAAGAGATTGAAAGTTACACGGACGCAATGCGCGTGGCGATTGCAAAAATGCATATCAATCCAAACGAGCGCAACCTTTTAATCACGCATCAATTCGTAACGGGCTCTGCCCGTTGCGAATCGGAAGAAATCTCGGTAGGCGGTACGGATAACGTCGACGTTAGCGTATTCGACGGGTTTGACTACGTGGCGCTCGGGCATTTACACGGCGCGCAAAACTGTGCGGGCGAGCGGGTGCGTTATTGCGGAACGCCCTTAAAATATTCCTTTTCGGAAGTCCATCACGAAAAGTCGGTTACGGTGGTGGAACTTAACGAAAAAGGGCGGTTGACGGTGCGTACGACGCCGTTGCTCCCCCGACGGGAAATGCGGGAAATTAAGGGTAAATACGAAGAATTAACCTTGCGGAGTTTTTACGAAAACACCACCTATCAAGACGATTATTTGCACGTAACGTTGACGGACGAAGAAGACGTGCCCGACGCGATTGGTAAACTTCGCGCGGTGTACCGCAATATTATGAAACTCGATTACGACAACGCGCGCACCCGTAAAAACGTGGAAATTTTCGGTGCGCAAGACGTGGAAAACAAGACGCCGTTCGAGCTGTTTTCCGAGTTTTACGCGTTGCAAAACAATCAACCAATGAGCGAAGAACAAACGCAGTTTATGCGGGAATTGATTGAAAAAACGATGGAGGAAAGCGTATGAGACCTTTACAACTTACGATGTCGGCGTTCGGTCCGTACGCGGGCAAGGTAAAAATCGACTTTTCCAAGCTTGGCGAAAAGGGTTTGTATTTAATCACGGGGGATACGGGCGCGGGAAAAACGACGATTTTCGACGCGATTACGTACGCTTTGTACGGTAGCGCCAGCGGACAAAACCGCGAAACGGACGCTTTCCGCTCGAAATACGCCGACGCGGATATGCCGACGGAAGTAGAATTAACCTTTTCCTACAACGGAAAGACGTACACGATTACGCGCAATCCCGAATACGAACGCCCCGCCAAACGGGGCGGGGGTGTAACCTTGCAAAAGGCGGAAGCGTTGCTTATTCTTCCCGACGGAAAGCGCATTACCAAGCAAGGGGACGTAAACTTGGCTATCGCGGGGATTATGGGGATTGACCGCAATCAGTTTTTACAAATCGCAATGATAGCGCAAGGGGAATTTTTGAAATTATTGCTTGCGCCGACGGACGAGCGTAAAAAAATCTTTCGCCAAATTTTTAAAACGCAACCTTATCAAATTTTGCAAGAGCGGTTAAAAGAAAACGCGTCGGCGTTGCGGTTGGAATGCGAACAGGCGCGCAGTAGCGTGAAACAGTACGTAAGCGGTGGGATATGCGCCGAAGAAAGCCCGTATTTTGCAGTTTTTCATCAAGCGCAAACGGAAGAGATGCCGATTGCGGACGTTTTAGATATTTTTGCAAAGGTAATCGAAGACGACGAACGGGCGTTGGAAACGCTCGCCAAGCAAATTGCGGGGGTTGAAAAGGAAGAGAATGAAACGCTCGTTAAATTGAACAAGGCAAACGATTACGCGAAAATAAAAAGCGATTGGAAAAAGACAAACGACGGCTTGCAACGGGCGCGGGAAATGCGTGTGGAATGGGAAAACCGTTTGCGCGTGGAAAACGGAAAGAAAACGGAAACGGAAACGCTTGAAAAACAATCGGCTACGCTTACGGCGCAACTTTCCCGATATGCAGAGTTGGAGAAAGTGCGCGAAAATCTTATCGAAACGGAAAATCGTTTAACGCAAAAGGAAACGCAAAAGAAAGAAAAAGCGGAAAAATGCGCTTTATTCGAAGAAAAAATCTTGGCGTTAAAAGAAGAATTGAAAAGCTTGGCTACGGCGGGGGAAAATTTGCAAAAACGTACCGCCGAGCGGGATAAAGCGGAAGAGAAAAAACGGCAAATGCTTGCCCTTTTAGACGCGTTGGAAACACAAGAAGAACAAAGAAAAAAATTGGACGTGGAACGGGAAAAATACCGTTTATTGTCCGTTTCCGCGAACGAACGGTTAAGCGAGTATAACCGCCAAAACCAAGCGTTTTTAGACGAGCAAGCGGGCATACTTGCCGAGCGTTTGCAAGAAGGCGTGCCTTGCCCCGTTTGCGGGGCTACGAGCCACCCATGTATGGCGCGAAAATCAGAAAACGCTCCGACGGAAGCGGTTTTAAAAGCGTGTAGACACGCAAGCGACGTCGCGCAAACAGCAATGACGCAACAAAGCGAGTTGTGTTCGCGATTGGACGGAAAATTGGCGGAAAATCAAAAGGCGACGGTAAGTAAGTTTAAAGAGTTGTTTGGGGAAGTTCCGCAAAATCAAACGGAGTATTTACAAAACGCCTTAATACAGACGGACGAAAATTTACAATCGTTGCAGGCGGAAATCGGACGGTTGGAAAAGAGTGTGGCGCGTAAACAAACGATTGACGAGCGTTTGCCCAACGGGGAAAAAGAAAAGGAACGCTTGCAAACGGAAATAAAAGATTTGGACGTGGAAATCGCCCGTTTACAAGCGCAATCCGTCGCGGGAAAAGAACGGGAAAACGCTTTGAAAAAGGAACTCGCCTTTTCGGGAAAAGAAGAAGTGGAGAGGCGGATTGCCGAATTGGAAAAACAAGTTGGCGCGCGTAAAAAAGCGTTGGCGGACGCGGAAAAGAATTACCACGATTGCGAAAAGGAAATCAGCGGGTTGGAAAGCGTTTTGGCGCAATTACAAACGCAACTGAAAAACGGCGTGGAAATAGACGTTTTGGCGGAAACGGCGAAAAAGAAAAATTTGGCAAACGAAAAGGGCGGTTTGTTACGGCAAAAAGAAAACGTCGTCGTGCGTTTACAAACGAATAAGACGGCGGTGGAGAATATCCGTAAAAAATCGGAAACGCTTATGGCGCTCGAAAAGAAATACGCGTGGGTGCGGGCATTGTCTGCTACGGCAAACGGGAATTTGACGGGCAAGGAAAAAATTATGTTGGAAACGTACGTGCAAACCACCTATTTCGACCGCATTATCGCGCGCGCAAACACCCGCTTTATGGTTATGTCGGGTGGACAATACGAATTGAAACGCCGAAAAGAAGGTGGAAACCGTAGTCAAAGCGGTTTGGATTTGGACGTAATCGACCATTATAACGGCACGGAACGTAGCGTAAAAACCCTTTCGGGCGGGGAATCGTTTAAGGCGTCCTTGTCGCTCGCTTTGGGGCTTTCCGACGAGATTATGTCGTCGGCGGGCGGTATCCGTTTGGATACGATGTTTGTGGACGAGGGATTCGGCTCGTTGGACGGCGAGTCGCTTTCCCAAGCGATGCGGGCGCTTTCGGGACTGGTGGAAAGCAATCGGCTGGTTGGGATTATTTCGCACGTGGACGAATTGAAAGAACGGATTGACAAACAAATCGTCGTTACCAAAGAAAAGAGCGGTGGTAGTCGCGTGGAAATTGTCGTATAAAAATTAAAATGAACGGGGTACGTACCCGTTGAACGTAAAAAAACCGACCACGTTTCGTGGTCGGTTTTGCATTTTATAAACGGTTTTTAGATTTGCGTATCGGGATAAAGGGGATATTTTTCGCAAAGCGCTTTTACGCGTTTTTCCACTTCCGCCTTGTTGTTTTCGAAATCTTTCAAGGTGAGCGAAATCAGTTTGCCCACTTCTACCAAATCGTCTTCTTTAAATCCGCGACTGGTAACCGCCGCCGTACCTACGCGAATACCGCTGGTTACGAACGGTTTTTGCGTATCGAACGGAATGGCGTTTTTGTTGACGGTGATGCCCACTTCGTCGAGTAAGTATTCCGCTTCTTTGCCCGTATCTACTTTCATTCCCGTAAGGTTTACGAGCATAAGGTGATTGTCCGTACCACCCGAAACGAGTTGGAAACCTTCTTCTAAAAGCGTTTTAGCAAGCGCGCTTGCATTTTTAACGATTTGATTTGCATAATCGGTGAAGGACGGTTGTAACGCTTCGTTAAAGCAAACCGCTTTCGCTGCAATCGTGTGCATCAAAGGACCGCCTTGAATACCGGGGAAGATTGCCTTATTGATACGTTTTGCCAATTCTTCGTCGTTGGTTAAAATCAAACCGCCGCGCGGTCCGCGAAGCGTTTTATGCGTCGTAGTCGTAACGACGTCTGCGTAAGGAACGGGGGACGGGTGCGCGCCTGCTGCAACGAGCCCTGCGATATGCGCCATATCCACCATCAAATACGCGCCCACTTCTTTTGCAATTTCCGAAAATTTCTTAAAATCAATTACGCGCGGATAAGCGGAAGCGCCTGCAAGAATCAGCTTGGGCTTGCATTCGAGCGCCAAACGACGTACTTCTTCGTAGTCGATAACGTTGTCTTTTTCGGAAACGCCGTAAGGCACGATATTCCAATATTTACCCGACATATTAACGGGAGAGCCGTGGCTTAAATGCCCGCCGTGTGCAAGATTCATAGAAAGTACGGTGTCGCCAGGGGTGAGCAATGCGAAAAACACAGCCATATTCGCTTGCGCGCCCGAGTGGGGTTGTACGTTGGCAAAGCCTGCGCCAAAAAGTTTTTTCGCGCGTTCGATGGCAATCGATTCTACAACGTCTACGTGTTCGCAACCGCCGTAGTAACGTTTGGAAGGATAACCTTCCGCGTACTTATTCGTAAGCGTCGAACCGTTTGCTTCCATTACCGTTTCGGAAACGAAGTTTTCGGATGCAATCAATTCGATTTTGTTTCTTTGGCGATTGGTTTCGTTTTGAATCGCGTTGAAAAGTTCTTTGTCGTTTTGTTGTAAAAGTTTGTAATCGTTCATAATATAAATTCCTTATAAAAAAATATACACGTATATTGTATCACTTTTTTCGTTTAAACACAAGCGATTAAACGGGAAAAATGATAATAAATTAGATAAAAGTTTATATTTTTGATTTTTATACCATATAGTCGTCGTTCGCAAATCGGCATTTGAACGAAAAATTTACGGTGGAAGGGAAAGCCTGCTTTTTAAATATATCTGTTTTGTCACATAAAGACAAAAATTGGAAATATAATACGAATTATATATTTGTCTTTTTGTGATATCGTCCAGTGGCAAAGAAATATTCCGAAAATAAAGAAAAAACTTCTCTAAACAAGGAGAAGTTTTTTCTTTGCTTTACGCGCACATCATGATTTGTCTTTTTGTTTAAAACGGTTGTCTTTGGGAGAGCAATCGTAATATTTTTTATACATTTTCGAAAAGGTAAAAACGTTTTCGTATCCCACCGAGCGCGCGATAATCGAAATGGACGACGGCGTGTTGGCAAGCAATTCTTTGGCTTTTTCCATACGCAACTTAATTAAATACGCTTGTGGACTTACGTTTAAATGTTGTTTAAAAATCCGCGTAAGATAACTGCGGTTTAAGCCTACGTGGTCGGCGACGTGTTCAATTGCTAATTCTTCACGGTGATAGTTGTTTTCCATAAACAATTCGGCTTTTTCGATGTATTGCTTTTGTACGTTATGCGCGCTTGGCGCTTGAAAATCCGCGTTGTTGTTGTAAATCGAGCGCATACATTTATATAAACTTCCGTACAGCTTATACGGGTCGTCGTCGAAGTCTTTTGCCGAGCGTAACAAATCCAAAAACCGCGAATAAACGTCGTTTTCCGGTTTTGCGTTGTAAATAGGATTTTGCGCGGATAATTTTAAATCTTCAAAAAATTTTCTCGCGCCCGCGCCTTTTATGATAAACCAGCAATAATGCCAAGGATTTTTTTCGTCTGCCTTGTAATATATGATGGAAGAATCGGGAATTAAAAATCCTTGATTGGCGTGTAAACGGTACGTTCGGTTGCCAATTTGAAAATCGCCTTCGCCCGATACGATATAGTGGAAAATAAAATGCTCGCGCATTTTAGGACCGTTAAAATGTCCGGGTTTACAACGTTCGTCGCCTACGAGCGTAAAGATTAAAGATGGAATAGGCTGTCCTAAAATGCAATAATCTTGTTCGTTAAGTGGTTTTTCAGGCATAAAAAGTACCCCCTTATGTATTTTTATTTTATCACATAAAGACAAATTTTGTCAAGAGAAAAAATAAAAAATTAAAAAGAAGAGACAATTTTTTAATTTTTCGTAGGTGCGACGAAAAAAAAGAATGAAAAAATTAAAAAATTTCCATATGCAAGGTTAAAAGATATAATCAAGTCACATAAAGACAAAAATTGGCAACATAAGTCTATGGACAAATGCAAGGCGCGCTGATATAATAAGAAAAGATAATTGCTTTCTTTAAATATATTTAAGTGATAAAAGGCTGATTTCTAAAGGAATGGCAAAAAAAACAAACAATATTTGAATTGGCAAAAAAAGACAAAAACGGAGGTATGTTATGGTTTTAGCAAAAAAACCGCCTATGGGCTGGAATTCGTGGAATACGTTTGGCGCGAATATCGACCACGAGCTTATTTGTCAAACGGCGGACGTTATGGCAAAGGAAGGATATTTGGAAGCTGGCTACGATACGCTGGTAATCGACGACGGTTGGCAAGCGTACGGGCGTTCGGCGGACGGGCATTTGCTCGTTGACGAAAAACGCTTTCCTTACGGAATGAAAGCGGTGGCGGATTACGTGCACAGTAAAGGATTAAAGTTTGGTATTTATTCGGCTGCGGGGGTGAAAACTTGTCAAGAACGACCTGGTAGCTACGGTTACGAATACATTGACGCGCAAGATTTTGCGGATTGGGGCGTAGACTTTTTAAAATACGATTTGTGTCGTTTTTCGGGTAGCGCAAATATGACGTCCGCGTATTTTACGATGTCAATGGCGTTGAAAGCGACGGGACGGGATATCGTGTATTCGGTGGCGTCCAACGGAGAAGGCGAACCCGCAAAATGGGCGCGTGCGATTGGTGCGCATATGTACCGCTCTACGGGGGATATTCAAGATTGTTTCGAATCTATTCGCCGAATCGCGCTTTCGCAGCTCGACGTATTAAGCGAATCGGCAATCGGCTGTTATAACGACCCCGATATGCTTACGGTGGGTATGCACGGGAAAGGATACGCGGCAAACGGTGGTTGTTCGATTGAAGAATATTGGACGCACTTTGGGATTTGGTGTATGTATTCCGTGCCTTTAATGCTTGGCGCGGATTTGCGTACGTTGGACGCGGAAACGAAAGCGTTGCTTTTAAATAAGGATTTGATTGCAATCAACCAAGACGAAGAAAGTCGCGTGCCGTATTTTGAAAAGAACGTACGTTGCGGTCATAAAAACAAGCTGGTGCTTTTTAAAATGCTTGCCGACAACCGTTTTGTGCTTGGATTTTTCAATATGAACGACACCGAAACGAGATTGGACGCGTTCTTTACCGATTACGGTATGCCTGCCCGCTGTGGATACGGATTGCGTTTGAAAGACGTTCGAACGGGCGAAGACGTCGGCGTACATAAAGATTATTTCTCGGTGAATTTACAACCGCACACTTGTAAAATTTATATCGGGACGTTGGAAAAATGACGGAAGAATATTGCCAAGTATGCGGAAAAGAATTAACCCGCGACGCAGAGGCTTTGTGTAAGAAAATTCTTTCGTTTAAAGAAAAATACTGTTTGGATTGCCTTGCCAAAGAATTGAAAGTTTCGCGAGATTGCGTGGACGGTATGATACGTTCGTATAAATATCGCGGTTGTCCCGAGTTCGTGTAAAAGAGCGACGGCAAAATAAAAAAATAAAAAACCTTAAAAAGGAGAGAGAAATGAAATATTCAATTATAGAACACGGCGTCGTGTACGAAAGCGACAACTTGTTTGGGTTTGCGGCGTGGCCGACGGTGGCGAAAGCCAAAGACGGAACGTTACTTGCAGCGTTTTCGGCGTATCGTATGTCGCACGTTTGTCCGTTTGGAAAAACGTCCCTTTGCAAATCGACGGACGGCGGGAAAACTTGGAGCGCGCCTACGCCGATTATCGACACCGAATTAGACGACCGCGACGGCGGGCTTTGCGTGTTTGGCGATAAAGTGATGCTTACGAGCTTTAACAATTCCACCGCCTTTCAAATGAGCGGGGTGAAACCGGACACGGAAGACAAGAAAAAGTTGTTGGTTGCGGCGCACAACGCTTGTTTCGATGCGGAAAAGGCGGAAAAATTGCTTGGCTCGACGTATAAAATCAGTAACGACAACGGAAATACGTTTGGGGATTTACATATCCTACCTTTAACGAGCCCGCACGGACCTTGCCAGTTGCAAGACGGCAGATTGTTTTACGTAGGGCGGGCGTTCAGTTCGCCGGAGTCGAATTGGGGAATCAATTATCATAAACCCAATTTGCATAAAAAATTCGGCGATTACGACGCGCTTATCGAAGGCATTTATTATACGTTTAGCGACGACGACGGAGAAACGTGGTCGAAACCGCAAGAATTGCAAGGGTTGGAAAAAATTTGGGACGAAGGTCGGTTTTGTTGCGAACCGCACGCCATTCAACTCAAAAGCGGAAGAATTCTCGTACATATCCGCGTGGAAAAATACGGACAACTGTTTGCTATTTATCAATGCTATTCGGACGATAACGGCAAAACGTTTACAGCGCCTACGTTATTAGTGGAAAAAGGTTCGCCTCCGCACCTTGTGCAACTTGAAAGCGGTAGAATCATTTGTTCTTACGGCTACCGTAGCGAACCGTTTGGACAACGCGCAAGATACAGCGACGACGACGGGGATACGTGGAGCGAAGAAATTATATTGCGCGACGACGGTCCCAGCTCCGATTTAGGATATCCTTCGACGGTGGAACTTTCGGACGGCAGTTTGTTGACGGTATATTATCAAAGAAAAGTAAAAGACGAAAACGCGGGAGTATATTATACGAAATGGAAGTTAGAATGATGAGAAAAATGAAAGGTATAGTGGCGGGCTTATGCGCGATTTGTTTTGGCGCGGGGATTGCGTTGCACGCGGATACGAACGTGATTACCCAAGCGGCAACCGTTTCCAACGTTTCGTCTTTTATGGATTACAAAACGTCCGATTTCGACGTAGAGTATAACGTAAAAGGTAGCGAAATCGCCATTGGCGACGGTTCGACACCCTTTTCAAACGATAAAAAGTCGGGCGCTATGTTTACGAGCAAACGTAACGGCTCGTCGGCGGTTGGCAGTACGGTAACGTTTACGCAAAAATTTTCGGGCGTATCCGAATTCGATTTTCGCGTATTCTCGGAAACGTCGTACTCTAATTTAAAAGAAGACGGCACGGCGAAAAACCCTAGCGATATATGGTGGGGTAAATACGTGCAGAACACCGAATTGGATTTGCGGGAAATTGCTTTTACGTTCACCGACGTAGATACGGAAGAATCGTTCACCGTATATATTGCAGGCGGGCAAGATTCTGCAAATACGTATGTGGCTATGCGCGTAGGCTTGGGCGCGGTGAACGCGAATGAAGGCGCGGGTTTGAGTTATTCGGACGATAGCGTAACGGGTGGCACGTATAAACAAAAGGGCTATAATAATTTTAACGTGTCTTATAACACTTCACTTCGCGGGGCGACTTTTTCAAACACGCTCGTATCCGAATATAGCGGGGAGAGAGAAATTGCGCTCTATTCGAAATCGACGGCGTTTGGATTTGACCCCGTTACGATGGAAATTTACGGATATACGTACGGCATTAAGTTGTCCAATACGCAAAAAATATTAGTGGCGGATTTGAAAGACGAAGAGAATATACACTATCACGGCGGTACGAAAGCGCTGGATTCGTTTGAAAATTATACGGTAAGCGTTACGGTTACCGACGTAACGGCGGGTAGAACGCCTAAATTCGTACTTTATTCGGTAAACGGGCAAAGCCTTGCGGGCGCAAACGGGAAATTGCAAGATAATGCGGGCCCGTCGCCGACGGCGGACGTGCAAGTGCGGGCTATTAGTGGCGTAGCCTATAAACTTCCTACTTTAAAAGCGTTCGACGCTTTGGAAGGGGAAATCGCCTATAACGGAAACGTGAAAGTTATGCAAGGCAATAACATATTGCTTGCCGAACAACCCTATCAAGATGGATTGACGTTTACGCCAAACGGTACGGAAGATTGTAAATTGATTTTATCGGGCGCAATCGACTCGAAAAACAATACGTTTAATAGAATCGACGGAAGTTTATTGGAAACGACGTACACGATAGAAGTACTCGACGGCGCACCGAAGATGACGGTGCAAGATTATGCACAAGAAACGTGGCTTTACGGAAAACTTGCGCCTATCGGTGCAAGATGCGCGTCCGATTTATATTATAAAGACGCGCAACCGAGTATAAAATTGGTTGTGAAAAAGCTTACGGGTGAAACGGTGGCGACGGTTACGGACGTAGACGAGTCCACTTCCTACTTATTCGAACAAGCGGGAGAATATCAACTTTGTTATCAAGCAACCGATTATTTCGGCAACGTTACCGAGCACGTGAAAAACGTCGTTATTCAACAAAACACGATTGAATTATCGGACGAAGCGTCGGCAAACGACAGGTACTTCGCCGTAAGCGAAATGGATTTTTCGGCGGACGACGTTATCGTAGAAGACGGTAAGTTGGGCGAAATAACGGAAAAGAACGTGGTTATTTCGGTGAAAAAATCCACCGACAGCGTTTATCAAACGTACACGAATGAAAATAAAAACACGTTGTTCGTGGCGGTTGGAACGTACGACGTAAAATACGTGGTGGAATATCAAGCGAACGGACAAAGCAAAACGGTGGAAATCGTACGTTCGGTGTCGCTTGAAGACGCAACCCCGCCTACGATTACCCTTTCAGGCGCGTTTGGAAACGTGAAAGAAATGCAATCGGAAAACGAAAGCGTAATGGCGTTTAAAGGGATATTAGGGGAAATCCAAATCCCTTCGGCGACGGCAACGGACGATTTCGACGACGGAGTAAGCGTTTCTACGCAAATTACTTTGCCAAGCGGAACGACGGAAACACTGTCCGTGCCTTGTATGTACGAATGTTTAGAAATCGGCGTTTACACCGTCGTATATCAATCGACGGACGTTGCGGGTTACGAAACGCGGAAAACGGCGACCATTGAAGTACGCGAACTTTGGTTGACGATGGTCAATCCCGACGACGTGTCGGAAACGGTAAATATCGGTGAAAGCGTTTCGTTTGCAAACGTAAAACTGCTCGATTACGCTGAACAAGAAGTGCAAGGGGATATTCAAATTACGTGCACGCATAACGACATTCCGCAATCGCTCACCGGTACGACGATAACGGCGTCGAAAAAAGGCGTTTATAAAATCAAGCTTTCCGCAACGGTTGGAAACGAAAGCGTAGAAACGACGTACGTTGTTTCCGCCGTGGATAGAAACAAACCGACGATTTCCTTAAACGATACACCGCCTACGAGCGCGAAAGTGGGAGAACAAATTATACTTCCCAAAGCGACTTGTTCTGACGGAGAAGACGGCACGCTTGGCTACACGGTGCAAGCGGTGATAGACGGACGCACCGAACAAATTTACGATTATTCGTTGACGGTGGACGTGGAAAGCGTCGTACAAGTAATTTACACCGTAACCGATTATTCGGGAAATAGCGAAACGATTTCTTATCAAATCGTCGTAACGAGTGATAACGTGGCGGCAACGAATACGAACGACGTTTCGAAAAAAGACGACAACGTAGGGCTTATCGTCGGCGTAACGGCGGCGGTGGTTGTGGCTTTAACAACGGCATTGTTCTTCGTTATTAAAAAACGGAAAAACGGCGGAAAATAAACGCTGAAAATAAAAAAAACAAAAAATAAAAAATCACCTAAAAAGGAGAAAAGAAAGATGAAGAAACAAATTAAAAGAACGGGTATCGTAGCGCTTTCGGCGTTAATGATGGTAAGCGGATTGGCATCCTGCGGGAAAGACAAGTTTGTAGACGACCCCAACACGTTGTACGTCGGCGTGTACGATTCGGGTATCGACGCGGCTTGGATGGACACGGTGGCGGCTATGTATATGGCGGAACATCCCGACAAAACCATTCAAGTTATTAAAAAGAAAACGGAATACGAACCGCAAGAATTGCAAAACACGATTGAAGTAGATATAGAAGATATGTACTTTACGCACATTACGCCGATTCGTACGTGGGCGAAAGAAGGATACATTTTGGATATCACGGACGTTATGCAAAGCAAAGCGTCGGAAGACGAAGATAAAACGATTGAACAAAAATGTATTCAACCGAACATTTTGGACTATTTCAAAAACGACGAAGGGAAATATTACGGTATGCCGTACTTCTCGTCTCTTGCGGGTGCGATTTACGACGTCGATTTGTTCGAACAAAAAGGTTTGTACCTCAAACAAGGTGGCGGATACACTTCTTGGGACTCTGAAAACAAAAAGGTTGAAGGCGAAAAGACGCTTGGACGGGACGGTTTGCCTGGTACGAGCGACGACGGTTTGCCCGTAACGTACACCGAATTTAAAAATTGGTGCAACTATATGCGTACGTCCAAGGGCGTAATTCCCTTTACTTGGTCGCCGAATAGTACGTACACGCACAGAAACTTTTTAATATCGCTTATGGCAAACTATGAGGGGTTAAACGATTTCACCTTGAACTATACGATGAGCGGAAACGATTCGCAGTTTGGCCCCATTTCGCTTGAAAACGGAAATCAACTGCTTGGACAACAAGGTAAAGTATACGCGGCGGAATTCGCGCACGACCTTATTTCGAAGAAAGGCACGTGGTTTAATACGAATATTTTCAATCTTTCCGTAGACCAACTTATCGCGCAAGAAAACTTCTTATTCGCTGCTCCCGAAGGTGCGCCTGTGGCAATGCTGTTTGAAGGCGGTTGGTGGGAAAACGAAGCGTATAAATCGGGGATTTTCGACGACGTCGTAGATGAATTTGACAATCAAGATTATGCATACGGCAAGCGTCGTTTTGCCATGATGAGCATTCCCACTTACGACGAAAATCATAGCACGACGAACACGTTGTATAACCCTAACGCCGGTACGGCAGTGTTTATCAACGCAAAAACGATTAAGCCCGATTTGGCAAAGGATTTCTTAAAATTTGCGTCCACGAAAGAAGCGATGCGCATTTTCAACGTTGCGACGGGTACGGTACGTCCTTTCGAATACGATTTAGAGCCTGATGAATATAACGGACTTACTTATTTTTCTCAATCGTTGTATCAACTGATTAAAGTGGAAAATAATGATATTGCTACTTCCTTATCCACCAACGATTACGTTGCCGATTTGGAAATGGACTATTTCTACGATTGGTTCTGGAAGAGTAAAGTCGGCACGAACAGTTATTCGGATATGGTAAAAGCTTTTTATAATAACGCTTCGTTAACGGCTGCGCAATATATTCAAGGCGGAAAAGATTATTATTCGGATTGGAATAATAGATTGGGCGATTATTTTAACGATTAACAGTAGGGGGCGTTTATGAAAAACGGAATGAAAAAAAGTTGGCGGGATTATATGTATGCCTTTTTCGGGATACTGCTTTGGCCCGTTCGCTGGCTGTTTCGCGTAATATCCGAAGGATTATACGCAATCAGCTGTAAATTGCACAGTAAAAAGAAACAAAAACAAACCCCTTTTAAAAAACGCCATTTTTGGACGGAAAAAACCCGTCGTTTGGTGTTCGTTTGGGGTGTGTTGGCGATTCCGATTATACAATATATTATATTTAATATCTTCGTAAATATCGAATCTATTTTGTTGGCGTTTCAATATTACGATACGAATAAGGCTTCGCCCACGTATAAAGAATACGTATTCTTTAACTTTGGGAATTTGTTCGATAACTTTAAAAACTTTATCGACATGTTGAAAAACGAACCTTCGCTTACTACGTACACGCTTAACTCCATATGGTTGTATTTGCTTAGTTACGTAACGTTGCCGATTACCCTCTTTTTCTCCTTCTTTATCGTGAAAGAGTTGCGTTTTGCGGGCGTGTTCCAAGTGATTTTGTTTTTGCCTCACGTGCTTTCGAGCGTTGTAACCGTAACGATGTTTACGTATATTTTGGACGAAGTCATACCGGAATTATTATATATCACGATGGGTATAGAAAAGGGCATAAGTTATTTGCAACGGGAAGATTGCGCCTTTTGGCTTATGTGGTTTTTCGGCTTTTGGACGGGATTCGGCACCAATATATTAATTTATTGTGGCACGATGAGCCGTGTGCCCGATTCGCTTATCGAAAGCGCGAGACTTGACGGCATTTCGCTGTTTGGGGAATTGATACATATTTATCTGCCTTTGATTTTCCCGACGGTGGCAACGCTATTATTGCTTGGTGTGGCGAAATTCTTAATGACGGGCAACGCGGCGTATACGTTCTACGCAGAGGACGCGCCTGAATCCGCAAGGACGCTTTCGTACTATTTCTACGTACAAATTATCGGTAAACACGGGGCGTTTAAAAACTATCCCATCGTTTCGGCGGCGAGCCTTATGATTTCTCTTATCGGCGTACCGCTTGCACTCATTGGACGGTATATCGTAAACAGATTCATACCGCCGGTAGAATATTAAAAAGGAGACGAAAAAATGAAAAGAAAAGTAAATCAAGATAATAAAGACGTGTTCGCGATTATCGTGCTTGTGTTGCTTATCGCCTATTCGTTGTCCCTTTTATTAAGCTTATATTGGGTGCTTTTATCCTCTTTAAAAACGCGCGGGGATTTCCGTTATCATAAACTTTTTCAATTCCCCAGAGAATTTTGTTGGAAAAACTTTACAGACGTTTTTGAAACAATGCGTTTACAAGATACGTCGGGCAGAATTCCAAGATTCGTGTATTTCCCCGAAATGCTTTGGAATTCGATATGGTTGCCTATTACGGTTACGGTGTGTTCGTTGCTCGTAAGAGTTTGCACCGCGTACGTACTTGCAAAATTCAAATTTAAAGGCAACGAAATTTTATACGCGGTGTTCTTTTTCTCGATGGTAATTCCCGTTTCGAATACGTTGCCCGCTATGTTAAAATTATTGCGTACACTCGGCATTTACGATAAGCCGATTTCGGTAATTTTAATGAATATGCACGTGTGCGATACGTCGTTTTTGATATTGTACGCGGGGTATAAAAATTTGTCGTGGGAATACGCGGAAGCGGCAATCGTGGAAGGCGCGTCGCACGTGCGGATTATGTTCCAAATTATGATACCGCTTATGGCACCGATAATCGCCACCTATTTCTTGCTTGGCGTGGTTGGTTTGTGGAACGATTATACGATTAACTTACAATTCTTAAAGAGTACGCCGATGGTTTCGTACGGTTTGTTTGATTATTTCCAACCGGGTGCGAATAAATCTTCCGTTCCTTTACACCTTGCAGCAAGCGTAATCGTAACTGCGCCTATACTTTTACTGTTTATTATGTTTAAAGATAAATTTATGGGCAACTTGACACTTGGAGGATTGAAAGGATGACGAAAAGAATTAAAGCATTGATATATTCGGCGGTGATATTTTTCGCTTGCCTTTTCGGTGCGTTTACCGTTGTTTTTGGCAGTCGTAACGTAAAAGCCGAGACCGCTATAGTGG
>JAZNIR010000099.1:0-7542 GCA_045577595.1 Candidatus Scatosoma sp. | reverse complement strand
TTCACATTTTTAGTTTCACAATTTCTTTATCTTGAGAAACATCAATTTGATCAATCTCAAACGGGATATACTCCATTTTTTGCCATATCTCTATCTACGCCCTTCTTTTGAGCTTCGCGCCATTTAAAGAAGTTTTCCGCTACTTGTTCGAAAACTGCATAAGAAAGCACGTCTTCTTCTTTTTCGTAATAACCAAGTTCTATCACTTTTTGCTTTATCGTTTCGTACTCAGGTTGCAATAAATCCGCTGGACGGCAAGTGATGCGTTCTGCGCCTGAAAGCACCTTTTTTGCGACCTCTTCATCGATAGGCATCGGTAAAGAACCGTACTTACCCGCAAATAAATCTTTAGTTTCTTTCGTAACCATTTTGTAACGCTCACCCATAACGATATTCATCACGGCTTGCGTTCCTACGATTTGGGAAGAAGGCGTAACCAAAGGTGGATAACCGCAATCTTTTCTTACGTTAGGCACTTCTGCAAGACATTCGGTAAGTTTATCAATTTTTCCCGCTTTTTCAAGCTGATTGATAAGATTTGATAACATACCGCCGGGGACTTGATACAAAAGCGTATTTACGTCGATTCCTTTGGATTTTTCATTAAGTATTTTATCGTCTTTTAAGCGTTTTTCAACGTTTTTGAAATGTTTTACAATCGGCAACAATTTATTGATATCAATGCCCGTATCGTAAGGTGTGCCTTGCAACGTTGCAACCAACGGTTCGGTGGCAGGTTGCGAAGTACCGTTCCCAAGCGGCGACAACGCGGTATCTACGATATCCACGCCTGCCAAAATTGCCATAAGATACACCATATCGCCCGTACCCGTCGTATTGTGCGTGTGTAAATGCAATTTAGTGGTAGGTTTTAACGCTTTCTTTAAATCTTTTACAAGCTCGTACGCTTTAAACGGTAACAACAAGTTTGCCATATCTTTCAAACAAATATTATCCGCGCCACGTTCTTCCAAACTCTTGGCAAGATTGACGAAATATTCGTTTGTAAACACTTCTTTGCCGTCTACAACGGCGCTCGTATAACAAATCGTCGCTTCGCAAACGCCACCGTACTTTTTAATCGCTTGCATCGAAACTTCCAAGTTTCTCGGGTCGTTCAACGCGTCGAATACACGGATAACGCCAACACCGTTTTCAATGGACTTTGCTACGAATTTTTCCACGACGTCGTCTGCATAATGACGGTAACCAAGCAAATTCTGTCCACGAAGCAACATTTGAATAGGCGTTTTTAAATGCGATTTTAACGTGCGTAAACGTTCCCACGGGTCTTCGTTTAAAAAGCGTAAACAAGAGTCGAACGTTGCCCCGCCCCACGCTTCAATCGAATAATAACCGATATCGTCTAATTGCTCTAAAACAGGCAACATTTCTTCAATTTTCATTCTCGTCGCCGCTTGCGATTGATGCGCGTCGCGCAAAATCGTTTCGGTGAGCATTACTTTTTTATTTTCAAATTTTAATTCCATAATCCTTTACCCCTGTAAATATTAGAAAAGCGACAGCAAGAACCCTGCGGCAATCGCAGAGCCGATTACACCCGCTACGTTAGGCCCCATAGCGTGCATCAAAAGGTGATTGCTCGGGTCGGATTCCCGCCCGACGTCTTCGGAAATACGCGCCGCCATTGGCACGGCGGATACACCCGCACTACCAATCAGCGGATTGATTTTTCCTTTGGAAAGCTTACACATTAAGCGTCCCATTAAAAGCCCGCCAATCGTACCGAAACAAAACGCAACCAAGCCAAGCCCGATAATCATTAACGTTTCCAGTTGCAAGAACGTACCGCCGAATGCTTTACAGCCGACGGATACGCCGAGAAAAATCGTAACGGTGTTCATCAAACCGTTTTGCGCTTGCGAAGAAAGTCTGTCGCAAACCCCCGATTCTTTCAATAAATTCCCGAGCATCAACATCCCAAGCAAAGGAATTGCGTCCGGCAATAACGAACCGACAACGAGCGTTACGATAATCGGAAATAGTATTTTCTCCAATTTGCTAACCGTACGGAGCGGTTTCATTTTAATCGTGCGTTCTTTTTTTGGTACGATTAAACGCATTAAAGGCTTTTGAATAATCGGAATAAGCGCCATATACGAATACGCCGCTATCGCAATCGCGGAAAGCAAATCTTGATAGGTATATTTGGACAACGCTTGCGTTAAATAAATCGCCGTAGGTCCGTCCGCGCCACCGATAATTGCAATCGAACAAGCCGCCGCAAGGTCGAATCCCAGCAACGTTGCCCCAATAAGCGTAAAGAAAATCCCAAACTGCGCTGCCGCGCCGATTAACATACTTTTTGGATTGGAAATCAACGGTCCGAAATCGGTCATTGCGCCAATCCCCAAGAAAATTAACGGCGGGTAAATAACGTTTTGTACGCCGTAGAAAAGATACCATAAAAGCCCGCGATTTTCTACTTCTTCGTATAAGTGCGTCGTATTTCCTTCGGGATACGTACCCCAAACGACGTCGTATGCGCCAGGCAAATTGATTAAAAACATACCGAACGCAATCGGCAACAATAAAAGCGGTTCGAATTTCTTGACGATTGCAAGATACATCAAGACGAACGAAACGAGTATCATTACGTAATTTTGCCACGACCCGTTTGCAAGCCCCGAAGACCGCCATAAATTCATAAACATCTCGCCGACGTTTGCAAGTAAATTCATTTGCATAATTAAATACTACCCCTTATTTTCAACCGATAATTGCCAAAACGGCGTCCGATTCCACGTTTGCGCCTTTTTGCACTTGGAAGGTAACCACACCGTCGCAGGGCGCGGTGATATCGTTGTCCATTTTCATTGCTTCAAGCACTAAAATCGGTTGGTCTTTCTTTACGGTTGCGCCGTTTGCAACCAATAAATTTTTAATAAGACCAGGGAACGGCGAAAGCACTTTTTCCCCGTTTGCAGCAACGGGCGCCGCTTTCACGGGTGCGGGAGCAGCTGCAACCGCTACGGGAGCTTGCGTCGCAACGGGCGCGCTTCCACCTACTTCTTCTACGCCTACTTCATAAGATTTACCGTTTACGGTGATGATAAAATTACGCATAATATTTTCTCCTTATAATCTTTTAATTCTTCTTACTGTAAATTCACATTTAGGATTAGATTTTTGATAATACGCCATCAAAGCGGCGGTGATTACAGCAACCGTTTCTTCCGAAACACTTTCTTCTTCCGTTGACGGTTGGACGGTTTTAGGCAAAACTTCGTTCTTTTCCTTTTTCTTTACGGTTTTTCCACTTGTGGAAACCATAATTTTACCAACCAACCAAACGACGAAAATCAAAAAAGCGATGCCGGCAAAAACGACTAAAAAGCCAATCAGCGCATATAAAGACGCTTCGCCAAGCCCTATTTCCCTGCCACCTTCGGGCAATTTCGTTAATAAATTCGTTAACATTATACCCTACCTTTATCTTGCAAGCATTTGCAAAGACGCTATTAAATATTGTTTGACAAATTGCGGTTCGATAATCGCGTCGATATATCCGTCTTTCGCCGCGTGAATCGGGTCGGAATTTTCGTCCGCATATCTTTGCGCGAGCGCCGTTTTATCCGCCTTCTCGTCGCCAAGCTCGATTTGCGCGCCTTGCACGCTGTCAAAAAGCGCGATTTTCGCGTTAGCAAACGCGCACGTATAATCAAACCCTACCGATTTTGCTGCAAACAACGAATACCCTAAACCAATCGCTTTTTTATAAACGACGGCAATTTTACCTGCGCTCATCGTATCTAATATATTCAAATAATCCGCCGTTTCTTTCAGCACGCGACTGTTATTCACGCACGCGCAAGGACAAATTCCTTTCACGTCGCCAAACGTGATGAACGGTAAATTGTAATAACAAGCCAATTCGGCAAACGTTTTAATCTTTGCCATCTTCGCAAAATCTAATTCCACGCCGTCTTCGCCGTCGAATATAATCGCCGCAACCGACATTCCGCCGATTCTACCAAGCACCGTTTTAACGTCCGTTTCGCTGTTTGCCCAAATCTCCAACGGATTTTCGAATATCGTAAGAAGATTCTCCGCCGTAACGTTTTCGTTTAAAATAGGCGCGGATTCGTTAAGTTCCGCATCAACGCACGGCATTGAAATCAAATCGCTGATTGTAATAATTTTTTCGCGTACTTCCGTTAAATCGGAAACTTCAAACGCGGGAATACCCGTTTTTTGCAATGCTTTTGCCCCGCCAACGTCTTCTTTCGCGAGATTTTTACCGGCTTTTGCGGACAAAACAAAAGGGCTGTTCACTGCCAATACGCTTTTTTTGTTAAGGAAAAATGCAAAATCGGCAACGCCTGCAAGCAATGCAACCGAGCCGTACACTTCGCCGTCTACAACTACGTATTGGGGAACAACGCCTTTAAGTTGCGTGCTTTTTAAAAGGAGCTTGGAAAGTCCTTCCAGCACGGTTACGCCTTCTCCAACTTGTACCCCACGTGAATTTAAAAGATAAATCACGGGCGTATTATTTTTTTCTGCCATATCCAAACATTTCGCAATTTTATCGCAATTCGCTTTGGATACTCCCCCGTTTTGCGCGTTAATATTTTGCGCCACGATATAAAACGGATAACCGCTGAGCGTTGCAAAACCGGTTACTACGCCTTCGCCCGCTACGTCTTCTCCGTAAAAATCGTTTTTTGAAAAGCTAAACGCGGAAAGTTCGACAAAACTTTCTTCGTCTGCAATCTCTTCAATTCGAGAGCGAATCTCTTTCCCCGCCTCAATTAAAGCCGCTTTTCTGCTTTGCAGTAATTGAATTTTATCCATAATACTTCCTCCAAAAATCGGTAAAAGGTTGATAATAATTTAAAAATTTTAAAAACTTCCTACCAAATACCATTATACAACAAATACTTTAAAAAAGCAATCGTATTAAAAGAAAATTTTGCGATATTTTCAAAAAAAAAATCGGCAATACGATTAAAGCCTTTTTAAATCGTATTCCCGTAATTTTTTATTCTTTTTTTTCTTCATTTCCATTCTTTTTTCTTCGCGTAAACTTTTTCGAAAAGAATGCTTGAATTTTATCCAAACGCTTATAAATAACGATAAATCCGACGATAAATATAGCGGCGATTATAACCCAAACGAGTATGCCCCACCACGTATTTATCGGTATAAAATTGATAGAATAACAAGTGGCGGTTACCGCTAACACCCGTGAAATAATAATCATTCCGATAAAATATCCAAAAGAAATAGAAGAAAGCCCCGCAATAAAACAAAGAATATCGTCGGGGAATAACGGCAATAAAAACATAAGCGTCAACACGAGCACGTCTTTCCCTTTTAATTTCTTTTGCCATTTTTGTAACGTTTCTTCCCCGACAATCCAAGAAACCGCCTTATTTCCCAGCTTTCTTCCAATCGTAAACGCCGTCAGCGAGCCTAAAATAATGCCTATTAAACTGTAAATAACCGTACGAAACGCGCCGAATAACGCTACACCCGCAAGCGTGCTGACAATGCTTGGAATGGGTAATATAACCACTTGCAAATATTGTAAAACAATATAAAAAATCGGCATCCATACGCCCGCGCGTTCTAAATAAGCCTGTAAACTACTGCTATCTTTTATCACCGAGAAAAAGCCCGTTTTTTGTAAAACGTAGCAAAAAACCAAACAAAACAGTAAAAATACGTATATACTCAATATGGATTTATAAATTACGTCTTTTTTGGCTACTATCGAAACCACTGACAAACCGCAAATTAAACTTAAAACAGAACTTGCGACAATCGAAAGCCACAGCGCGTTTTTGTGAAAAAACGGGGCTTTTGCCGTGTAGATACATAAGATAGAAAAGACGATACAAGCCACCGTCAATAGGAAAAACAGGAGAACGCATATAATATCCCCCCGTTTTAATAGTTTTTCGTTTTTATCGTCTTTTCTGCTCAATTTTACTTCCCCGTTAATATAGTATATTGCTTTAAGAGAAAATTATTTCTATTTTTCTTCGTTTTCATCCGTTTCCATCGTCGCGTTAGGCAACGTTTTTCGTAACTCTTTAATAGCACCACGCGCCAATTCGTCGCAACGGTTGTTCAAGGCGTTATCCGCGTGTCCTGCAACTTTATGAAAAGTTACTTCGTGTGTTTTCGTCAACGAATATAATTCTTGCCAAAGGTCGATATTTAATACGGACTTTCCGTCCGCTTTTTTCCAACCGTTTTTTGCCCATTCGTAAATCCAACCGTTTAAAAAAGCGTTCACCGTATAAGCGGAATCGCTGTAAACGTCCACCTTACAAGGATATTTTAATCTATTTAAACCAACGATAACGGCTAAAATTTCCATTCGGTTGTTGGTGGTTTGTTCTTCCGCACCGCTGTATTCCCGTTGTACGTCGCCGTATATTAAAATGCCCCCGTATCCGCCCAATCCGGGATTACCCGAACAAGCGCCGTCCGTATAAAGCGTTACCGTTTTTTTCATATTTTTCTCTCTTTTTTAAAAATGTTTTTAATTTATTGAAAAATCCCGCTGGATTGCACGAAAAACAATTGACAAATTGATTTTTTTATTATATAATATCTTCGTTGTTTAGGGGAGTGGCTCAACGGTAGAGTAGCGGTCTCCAAAACCGTAGGTTGCGTGTTCGAATCGCGTCTCCCCTGCCAAATCCGTATCCGTAAGGGTACGGATTTTTTCTTTAATATAGACGAACACGCAACGGTTGCGTCTGACGCTCGTTTCACTCGCTATTCCGTCGCTACGCTTCTTACGAATCGCGTCTCCCCTGCCAAAACCGTATCTGAAAGGGTACGGATTTTTTCTTTAATCTAGACGAACACGCAACGGTTGCGTCTGACGTTTATCTATTTAAAAAATTATGTAAAAGAAATATCCCCCAAAACGCACGAGAGATATTTCTCTTATTTTTATTCTTCCGTTTCGTCCGTTTCCGCTACTTCGCCTTTCGCAGCTGCACGGATTTTTTGGTCAATTTCAGCGCAAACTTCGGGATTTTCTTTTAAATATAAGCGCAATTTTTCTCTCCCCTGCGCAATTTTCGCGCCGTTATAGCTGTAAAAAGCACCGCTTTTTCCAATAATGTCGTATTGTACACCCGTATCAATAATACAGCCTTCTTGGGAAATCCCTTCGCCGAATACGATATCGAATTCCGCTTGCTTAAACGGGGGCGCAAGTTTGTTTTTCACGACTTTTGCCTTCGTACGGTTACCAACCGCGCCGTCCGCATCTTTCAACGTATCCATTCTTCTAACGTCCAAACGAACGCTTGCGTAGAATTTTAATGCTTTACCACCGGGCGTCGTTTCCGGATTACCGAACATTACCCCAACTTTTTCGCGAAGTTGGTTAATAAATATAATGCAAGTTTTGGATTTGTTGACGATAGCCGTAAGTTTACGGAGCGCTTGCGACATTAAACGCGCTTGCAAACCCACGTGTGAATCCCCCATATCCCCTTCGATTTCAAGTCGGATCGTAGCCATGTCGTTCTGTGAGCCAAGGAGTTGGTT
>JAZNIR010000098.1:0-7249 GCA_045577595.1 Candidatus Scatosoma sp. | reverse complement strand
CTATCCGAACAAATCATTTCACGGAACGCACCGATTCTTGCAGGGTCGAAGAACATATGTTCCGTACGGCAAAGACCAATACCTTGCGCGCCGAACGCAACCGCTTGTTTCGCATCTTCGGGGGAATCCGCGTTCGTTCTTACGCCAAGCGCTTTATACTTGTCCGCAAGTTCCATAATACGTCCGAAGTAACCGGAGTTGGGGTCAGCAGGCACAGTTTTAATCAGCGTATCGTAAATCGTACCCGTCGAACCGTCAAGGGAAAGCACGTCGCCTTCGCGGAAAATCTTGCCCGCAAGTTCAAACCATTTTTCTTCTTCGTGCATTTTAATATCGCCACAACCGGATACACAGCAAGTACCCATACCGCGCGCAACAACCGCCGCGTGGGACGTTTGTCCACCGCGCACCGTCAAAATACCTTGCGCGTATTTCATACCTTCGATATCTTCGGGGGAAGTTTCCAAACGAACGAGAATCACCTTTTCGCCCTTCTTGCCTTCCACAACCGCGTCTTCTGCGGTGAATACGATTTTACCCGCAGCCGCACCGGGGGACGCCGCGATACCTTTGCCCACCACGTTATTCTTATCCGCGTCTTTCAAAGCTTTCGCGTCGAATTGGGGATGCAAAAGCATATCCAAGCTCTTCGCGTCGATTTGCATAAGCGCCTCTTGTTCGGTAATCATACCTTCGTCAATCTAATCGCAAGCGATTTTAATAGCAGCGGCAGCCGTTCTCTTACCGTTACGCGTTTGCAACATATACAATTTCTTATCTTGAATGGTAAATTCCATATCTTGCATATCGCGGTAGTGATTTTCGAGAATGTCGCACACTTTCAAGAATTGCGCATACACTTCAGGGAACACTTCTTTCATTTGTGCGATAGGCATCGGGGTACGTACGCCCGCAACCACGTCTTCGCCTTGCGCGTTCGTAAGGAATTCGCCCATAAGCCCCTTTTCACCCGTAGCGGGATTACGCGTAAACGCAACGCCCGTACCGGAAGTTTCGCCCATATTCCCAAACGCCATCATTTGTACGTTTACGGCAGTACCCCAGCTGTACGGAATGTCGTGGTCCATACGGTAGATATTCGCACGGGGGTTGTCCCAAGAACGGAACACCGCTTTTACAGCCTCGAAAAGTTGTTCTTTCGGGTCGGAAGGGAAATCCTTGCCAAGTTGCTTTTTGTATTCTGCCTTGAATTGGTTAGCAAGTTCTTTCAAATCGTTCGCGTCAAGTTCCACGTCTTGCGTAACGCCCTTCTTTTCTTTCATTTCGTCGATAAGTTTTTCGAAATACTTCTTGCCGACTTCCATAACGACGTCCGAGAACATTTGAATAAAACGACGGTAGCAGTCCCAAGCCCAACGGGGATTACCCGATTTCGCGGAAAGGGTTTCTACAACTTCTTCGTTCAAGCCAAGGTTCAAGATGGTGTCCATCATACCGGGCATCGACGCACGCGCCCCCGAACGAACGGAAACGAGCAACGGGTTTTCTTTGTCGCCGAATTTCATACCGCAGATGTTTTCCATCTTTTCGATATATTCCATAATTTCCGCTTGAATGGACGGATTGATTTGTTTACCGTCTTCGTAGTATTGCGTACAAGCCTCCGTAGAGATGGTGAAACCTTGCGGAACGGGAAGACCGATATTGGTCATTTCAGCAAGGTTCGCGCCTTTACCGCCAAGGATTTCGCGCATTTTCGCATTACCTTCGGTAAAGAGATAGCAATATTTTTTTGCCATAGTGATATATCCTCCAAGTTTTAATTTTTTTAATTTTAACCGCAAAAACGCTTGCGCCCCGTTTTTTATAGGGTGCAAGAAAAATATTCGCGTTTTTTACCAATATTTATTTTAATATAAAACGCAAGAAATATCAAGTCTTTAACGGGAGTTTTTGCGATTTTTTCTTAAAAATATAAAAATTTTTCGTTTGTCCCCGTAAAACGGCAAAAAAGCGCCTATTGAAATCTTTTAAAAAACACCGAGCGCGCCTTATCACGCAAACTCGGTGTCGATTACTCTTATTGTCATTCCGACGCATAGCGGAAGAATTCCCTTAAACGCCGTTCCAAACCCGTTTCACAAACCGTCATTTCGAACGCGCCTTTTCTTCGTCATTCTGAACCCGTAGGATGAAGAATCCCCCCTACTCTTTCCGTCATTTCGAGTGCGCGTAGCGACGAGAAATCCCCTACTTAAAACCGCTTACAGCGTCGCGACAACTTCCACTTCCACTTTCACGCCTTTGGGCAAATCTTTCACCGCCACACAACTTCTCGCGGGGCAAGTGGTAAAATATTGCGCGTACACGCCGTTAAACGCCGCAAAATCGGCAATATCCGCCAAAAAGCAAGTGGTTTTCACCGCTTTTTCAAACGAACTACCCGCCGCCTTTAACACCGCGCCGAGATTTTCCATCACTTGTTTGGATTGTTCTTCAATGGTAACCGCTTCCACGTTCCCGCTTGCGGGATTGATAGGAATTTGTCCCGAAGTAAACACCATATCCCCACAAATAATCGCTTGCGAATACGGTCCAATCGCCGCAGGCGCGTTTGCCGTCGCCACTTTTTTAATTTCCATAATTTTATACGCTCCTTTTTAATTATCTTGATAAGGGTCAAGGGACGTCGTCCCTTGTGGGGCGCAGGGGCAAAGCCCCGCATTTTTCTTCCCCCCCGTAAGCAAACGCAGTTTGCGCCCTTACGCCGTCAGGCTTTATCACGGCACGTGCCGTGCATTTTCCCGCCTACAATAAGCCAACGCCGTTTGCATTTCACCGCGTCGGCGTTTGATTTTTATAGCAACTTAAACCCAAAATCGGTAAGCGCCTTTTTAATTTGCTCGATATGCTCGAAATTTCTCGTTTCCAACAAAAGCCGTAAATAACAGCCGTTTACGTCCGAGCCTTCGTTTGCCCGTTCGTGATGCACGGAAGTAACGTTCCCACCAAGGTCGGCGATAATCCGCGACACGTTTTTCAGTTGTCCGGGTTTGTCCATCAGTTCAATCATAAGTTGACAACTTCTGCCCGACATCAACAGCCCCCGCTTAATCACGCGCGATAAAATGGTAACGTCGATATTCCCGCCCGAGAGTACGCACACCGCTTTTTTGCCTTGCAAATCCACCTTTTTAAACATAGCCGCCGCTACGGCAACCGCGCCCGCGCCTTCGGCAACCAACTTATGCTGTTCCATAAGCGCCAAAATCGCCGCCGAAATTTCGTCGTCCGTTACGGTTACGATTTCGTCCACGTACTTATTGCAAATCTCGTAGGTAAGTTCCCCGGGTTTTTTCACGGCAATCCCGTCGGCAATCGTCGACACGGCGGAAAGTTCTTCAATATGCCCGTCCGCCACCGAATTTTTCATAGACGGCGCGCCCGTAGCTTGCACCCCGTACACTTTCACTTTCGGGTTAATCGTTTTTACGGTGTAGGCAACCCCCGAAATCAAACCGCCCCCGCCGATAGGCACGAGCACCGCGTCCAAATCGGCAATTTGGTCGACGAGTTCCAAACCAATCGTACCTTGTCCCGCAATCACGTCCTCGTCGTCGAACGGGTGAATAAAGGTGTAACCCATTTCGTCGCGCAGTTGCAACGCTTTTTGATAGGCGTCGTCGTACACCCCTTCCACAAGGCACACCTGCGCGCCGTAACTCTTCGTCGCTTCCACTTTGGAAATCGGCGCGCCGTCCGGCAAACAAATCACAGCCTTAATGCCGTTCTTTTGCGCCGCAAGCGCCACGCCTTGCGCGTGATTACCCGCCGAGCAAGCAATTACCCCGCGCGCTTTTTCTTCGTCCGTTAGCTTGGTCATTTTATAATACGCGCCACGCACCTTAAACGAACCGGTTACTTGTAAATTTTCCGTTTTCAAATACAAATCGGTGCCTTTACAAAGCTTGGGCGCGTAAATCACGTCCGTTTTCCGTATCACCCCTTTCAAGGCGTTACTCGCTCTATACACGTTGTCAATCCTAAGCATATTTCCACCTATACGGAGCGTCTATTTTGCATTTCACCGCATACATGCCCCGTTCCTTTTCCTTTTACAACAAACTTTCTATAAACTGTTCCGCGCACCGCGCCGAGCGGTTTCCCTTTCGCAAAGCAAACGCTTCCGCTTGCAAACAAAGCTCTTTTTCGTCCATCACGACGCCCTTTTTCTTTGCGAGCTTCACGACGATTTCCAAATACAACGCCTTATTCGGTTTTTGGAAAAGCACCACCCGCCCAAACCGTTCGGAAAGCGAAAGGGTTTCTTGCAAGGTGTCGTTTCTATGCACGTCGTCCCCGTCCCGTTCGCCAAAACTTTCCTTTACGATATGCCGACGGTTGCTCGTCGCGTAAATCACGGCGTTTTTCGCTTTCGCGCTCGCCGAGCCTTCCAACGCGGCTTTTAACATACTGAAATTATCGTCGTTTTGATTAAACGATAAATCGTCGATAAAGATAATAAATTTCAAAGGATTACCGCTAATTTTTCCCATCACGTTCGGCAAAAACCGCAGTTGGTCTTTCCGCAACTCAATCAAGCGCACCCCTTCGTCGAAAAAGGCGTTCGCCACCGCTTTCACCGTCGACGATTTTCCCGCGCCCGCGTCCCCGCAAAGCAAGGTGTTCAGCGCCGTTCTGCCTTCCACGAACGCGCGCGTACCTTCCACCACTTTTCCGCGTTCTTCTTCGTAACCGATAAAATCGTCCAAACTGATTTTATCCGCGCTGACAATCGGCTCGATTTCCTTATCGTCGGATACGCGAAACATACCGTTTGCCGAAAAAATCCCGTATCCGTACTTATGAATTTCCCGCATACGCTTTTTATACACGCCGACGAAATCCACGCTCGACGAATTAAATTTCGGCAATTCTTCCAATTCCGCGCCCATATCTTTTGCAAAATCTTCCGCTTTGAGCGATGCAAATTCGGAAAACAGCGCCAGCTCTTTTTTCACTTGGCTTTCCACGCAAGATAAAATTTTCTCTCCGCGCGCCACGCTCTTTACGTACACGTTTTCGTTTTCGAACACCAACTTTTTCACAAGCTCGGTAAGCGAACCGCCGTTTTCGTACACGACGGAAACAAACCGTGCGTACGCTCTTTTTTTCGTCGCGCCCGCCGATTCGCAATACGCCGAAAAAGCAGTAAACAGCGGTTTATTTAAAACGTCGATAAACACGCTGACAAACTGCAATTTTTCATATACGTTTTTCAACTTATTTTCAATCATAAAACGCCCCTTGCGTTACAAATTTTCGATAATTTTGTCGGTCATTTCCACCGTCGTAAGCGGATTTTCTCTCGACAAATCGGCAGTTCTAAACCCTGCATTCAACACTTTATCCACCGCCGTTACAATCGCGTCGCTTGCTTGCGCCTCGTCGAATGCGTACAACAACATCATTGCCGCCGACAAAATCGTAGCAATCGGGTTCGCCTTATTTTGCCCCGCAATATCGGGCGCGCTACCGTGAATCGGCTCGTACAAACCGCGTTTGTTATCCGAGAGCGACGCGCTCGGCAACATACCAATCGACCCCGTAATTTGCGACGCTTCGTCCGAAAGAATATCCCCAAACATATTGCTCGTTACAATCACGTCGAATTGCGACGGGTTCCGCACGAGTTGCATCGCGGCGTTGTCCACCAACATATCGCTCACTTCCACGTCGGGATATTCGCCAGCGATTTCGTGGACGATTTTTCTCCAAAGTCTGGAAGTTTCCAACACGTTCGCCTTGTCGATGCTAATCAATTTCTTACGGCGCTTTCTCGCCGTTTCAAACGCCACGCGCGCAATTCTTTCGATTTCCATACGCGAATACGCTTCGGTGTCGTACGCTTCTTCGCCGTATTTCCCGTCGCGATATCCCCGTTCGCCGAAATAAATCCCGCCCGTAAGCTCGCGGACAATCATAATATCAAAGCCGTTTTCCACGATATCCGCACGCAAAGGACATTCCCCTTTCAACGCGGGATAAAGCTTTGCAGGGCGCAAATTGGTAAACAACCCCATCGCCGCGCGAATACCGAGTAGCGCCTTTTCAGGACGCATATTCCCCGCAAGGTTGTCCCATTTGGGACCGCCCACCGCGCCGAGCAACACGCTGTCGCTTTGCAAGCACCCGTCCACCGTTTCTTTGGGGAACGGTTCACCGCACGCATCAATCGCCGCCCCGCCGATAAGATACGGGGTAAATTCGAAACGGATATCAAACTTTTCTCCCACCGCTTTCAAAACGCGCACCGCGCTGTCTACGATTTCCGGTCCGATACCGTCCCCGCGAAGTAATCCGATTTTATACGTTTTCATATTTCTCTCTCCTATACTCGGTTCAAAGGAAACGCGCTTATTTCACCGCGCCCTTTTTAATGCTTTCCACCAAACCGCCGTTTTCGATAATGTTTTGAATAAACGCGGTGAAGGGTTGGGTTTGAAAGGTTTTACCCGTCGTTTCGTCGTAAATCACGCCCGCGTCCAAATCGGCGACCACCTTATCGCCGTTTTCAATCGCTTCCGCCGCCTCTTCACATTCGACGATAGCCAAACCGATATTGATGGAATTGCGGTAGAAAATCCGCGCAAAACTCTTGGCGATTACGACGGAAATTCCGCTTTCTTTAATCGCAATCGGCGCGTGTTCGCGCGACGAACCGCAACCGAAGTTAAAGCCCGCCACCATAATATCGCCCGCTTGCACCTTGTTTTTAAAATCCTTGTCAATGTCTTCCATACAATGGGACGCAAGTTCTTTTTTATCAATCGTATTCAAATACCGCGCGGGAATAATTACGTCGGTATCCACGTTGTCGCCGTATTTAATCGCTTTACCTTGAAATTTCATCACAACACCTCCAAAGGACTTGCAATTCTGCCCAAAATCGCGCTTGCCGCCGCTACGGCAGGCGATGCTAAATACACTTCGCTTTCCACGTGCCCCATACGTCCGACGAAATTCCGATTGGTCGTCGCCACCGCGCGTTCACCCGCAGCCAAAATACCCATATATCCGCCGAGACAAGGCCCGCAAGTAGGCGTCGAAACGACGCAACCCGCCTCGATAAAGATTTTCAAAAGCCCGTTTTCCATCGCTTTCAAATAAATGTCTTGCGTAGCGGGAATGATAATGGCGCGCACCCGCTTTGCCACCTTTTTCCCTTTCAAAATTTCCGCCGCTTCTTCAATATCTTTATAATGCCCGTTGGTGCAAGAGCCAATCA
>JAZNIR010000097.1:0-2087 GCA_045577595.1 Candidatus Scatosoma sp. | reverse complement strand
TCACAGAACGACATGGCTAGTCCGACTTGTACAACCGCTAAACGCGCCGTTTCCAAGCGTTTTTACCGTAGCGGGCAATACGATTTTTCCCCCTACGGGCAACGCCGTATTTTCGTAGAAACTACGAAGTTGCACGCAATCTGCAAACGCGCCCGCGCCAATCTTCGTAAGCGAAACGTTTGCGCCGTACGCCACCGATTGTAAAACGTCGTTGTTTGCAAACGCGTAATCGCCGATTTCCGTAATTTCGTTAGACAATTCGAAGTTAATTATCGCCGAGCCGTAGAATGCGTAAGCGGGAATGGCGTCAATCGCCCACGTTCCCACAACGTTTTGCAACGTGGAATTATAGAACGCGCCTTTGCCAACGCCCACGATTTCCCCGTTCGTTACTTTCAGCGTGGATACGTTTTTATCTTCCGCAAACGCGTAGTCGCCGATAATCACGTCGCCGTCGATTGTCAGCGTTCCGCCGTTCGTCGTTACGTCCGCGTTCACACGCAATATGCGTTTCACGCCGTTTACGACGTCGTAAACGTAGCCGTTCGGAGCCAACGCGTATTTCGTCGAACCGCTTGCCACGCTGATTTTCACGCCGTTAAACGGCACGCCCAGCATATCCAGCGTATCGAAACGGAAATTATCGTCGATAATAAGTTCCGAAACGTTCGTCCCTTTAAATACGTCCGCGCCAATGCTCGTCAAATTGTTATAAGGCATAGCAAACGTAGCAAGTTTGCTGTTTTTAAACGCGTAATTGCCAATCGCGCGCGCGCCGTTTGCAAACGACACGGCAAAACTGCCCGCCGTCATACCGCAATTTTCAAACGCGTACGCGCCGATTTCGTAAACGAGCGACGAACCGTCCACTGCGTTTGCAAATGCTACGTTTTTCAAATTCGTACAGTTTCTAAACGCGCCTACGCCCACTTTCGCGGTGCGCACGGTTACGTTTTCAAGCGCCGTACAATTATCGAACATATAATCGCCGATTGCCGTAAATCTGTCCGTAAGGATTTCCTTTAAGCCCGTACAACCTTTAAATACGTACTGTCCGCTCACGTGCAAGCCCGTCAAATCCAACGATTGCAACGAAACGCAGTTTTCAAACGCGTAGTGGTGCGCCGTACCGATACTGTTCATACCGATAATCGTCGAAAGTTTTCCACAATCGGCAAACACGTGGTCGGCAATCATAATCGTTTTCACGTTCGACATATCCAACTTCGTAAGGTTTGGACAGTTATAGAACGCTTTTTTATGTACGAGCGCCAAATCCGACCAGTCGATATCGAAATCTTCTTCTATTAGCGCGCCCGTTTGCGAATCGAACGTTTCACGGCTCTTCGTCGAAACGAAATACACTTCTTCCAACGCAGTACAGTGTTCAAACGCGCTTTCGTTGATATTCACGACGGACGAAGGAATAATCACGCGTACGACGTTATCGTTGTCTTTAAACGCGTCTTCGCCGATATACATAATATTTTCGTCGGTGGGGATTTTTAATACGGTAACGCCACCGGAAACCACCGCCCCGCATTTCGGGCAGTTGTCTTTTACTTTATCCGTGCCCGTTTTGTCGTACACGAGTTCGTCGTACGCGCTCGGCACACCGCAATTTCCGCAAATTTCCCCGTTATAACCCCTGCCTTTATACGCCGTTAACGTGTAATTGCTTACGTCAAATTCGTCGGCAACCATCAAGTTTACCGTAGCGGTAGCCGTATTATACGCCTTGCCGTCCTTTTTCGGCGTAGCTTTGATAATGGCAATCCCTTCTTTATGCGTGGTTACCACGCCGTTTTCATCGACGGTGGCAACGTCCGTATTATTCGACGTCCATTCGAGCGTAAATCCGCTCATCGGGTGATACCAAGGGTCTTTCAATACGGATAATTCGTAATTTTCGCCCGCGCTTACTTCTACGAACCCTTCCGCTTTCGTCAGCCATTTTCCGCTCGTGCGGATTTCGCCAAAGGAAAGATTGGCAACGTTTGGAAGGGACGAAGAAACGTTGTCGGTAACGGTTACGGAAATCGTCTTGGGCTTACCCGACGCTTTACCGCTACTTACGGTAATCGTCG
>JAZNIR010000096.1:0-7767 GCA_045577595.1 Candidatus Scatosoma sp. | reverse complement strand
CCTTCTCGGCTGTCGCCGTATTTTATATATCTTATTCCTTTCGTCAATTTTTCGTGCGCTTTCGCATATATTGAAGTATGGAACTTATCGCATTGGTACTTTTATATTATCTTTCCCAAAACCCTGACTTTGCCGAAAACGCAAAACCGCTTATGTCGCAACTGAAAAATTCCCAGCAAATGTTAAATTTTTTAAACGACCTTGCCAATTTTTCCAAAACGTTTAACGCTTTTCAATCGCAAAGCGGAAAAACGGACGGTAAAGAACCGCCGAAAAAACCAACCGAACCTTGCAACGAAAAACCGAGAGAAAGCGCGGAAAAAGAAAAAAGTCCGCAATCCCCCACTTCGGGAATTGCAGACGAGTTTATCGAACAAATTTTAGAAAGTTATTTAAAAAAACATTAAGCGCCCAGCACGCTTACACCACCGAAAACCCGCCGTTTACGGGAATATCCACCCCCGTTACGTAGTCGTTTTCTTCCAAAAACAGTACGGCGTTTGCCACGTCGTCGCCCGTGCCCATTCTACCCATTGGAATTTCTTCTTGCAAAAGGCGTAAATCTTCCGCCGAAAAACGGGCGTTCATTCGCGTATCTATCACGCCTGGGGAAACGCTGTTTACGCGTATTCCCGAATAGCCGAGTTCTTTGGCAAGCGCTTTGGTAAAACCGAGCAATCCCGCTTTGGACGCCGAATACACGCTTTCACAGCTACCGCCCACTTCCCCCCAAACGGAAGAAATATTCACGATTAAACCGCTCTTTTTAGGCAACATTTTTTTCGCGCCTTCGCGCGCACACAAAAACGCCCCGCCGAGATTGACGGCAACAACCCGCTGAAATTCTTCGTACGTTACGTCTTGGATTTGTTTCACCAGTGAAATCCCCGCGTTGTTGACGAGTACGTCTACGCTTTTAAAGCCGTCGAATAAGCTTTGCACTTGCATTTCGTCGGATACGTCGCAAAGATAGGTTTCCAATCCTTGCGCCCTTGCAAGTGTCGCGCTTTCTTCGTCTTTGGAGTAGGTTACGCAAACGCGATAACCTTTTTTTTGAAAGGCACGTGCAATCGACAAACCGATACCGCGCACGCCCCCCGTAATTAAAACCGTTTTCATTTTATACATACCCCGCCCAAATCGGGCGTTTTTTTATTTTTCTTTCACCATTTCCACGATTTCTTTTGCAATCGCTTCGGGCGTTTTGCCGTCCACGTCGACGATATAATCCGCCACGTGTTCGTAAATCGGCGCGCGCTCTTTCATCAACCGTGCCAAGCGGTCGCGAATACTTTCCGTCGACGTTTGAAGGAGTGGCCGCGTTCCGTCCACGTTTAAGCGCTTGGAAAGCGTTTCGTGCGACGCCCGTAAAAATACGATTTTTCCGTTTTCTTGCAAAAGCGCGTTGTTTTCGCTTTTCAGCACCAATCCACCGCCCGTAGAAATCACGAGATTGTCCATTTTCGCCAGCTCTTTTACGATTTCCGTTTCCAAACGGCGGAAATGCGCCTCTCCGTAATATTCGAAAATATCCGAAATTTTTCCGTATCTATCCACGATAACGCCGTCGGTGTCGTACCAACGTTTACCCGTCAGTTGCGCGATTTTAACGCCGATTGTCGTCTTACCCGCGCCCATCATTCCACACAAAACGAGATTCATTCCTTCACCTCTCTTCCTACGATTGACGTTTATTTTTTTAAGCCGATAATCGCCGCGCAATAGCTGTTTGCGCCAAATCCGCAAACGACGCCTTTACAAACTTCCGAAAGCACGCTGTTTTTTCTAAATTCTTCCCGCGCGTGTACGTTAGACATATGCACTTCCGCAACGGGAATATCTATCGCTGCAATCGCATCGCGAATCGCATAGCTGTAATGGGTAAACGCGCCCGCGTTTAACACAATCGCGTCGCACGTTTTATCTAAAAACGCTTGATGCAACTTATTCACGATTTCCCCTTCGATATTGGTTTGATAAAATTCCGTTTCATCGCCGTTTCGTCCACAAAAATCGGCTATTTTTTCGTTGATTTCTTCCAAAGTAGCCGTGCCGTAAACGCTCTTTTCCCGCTTTCCCGTCAAATTGAGATTTACACCGTTTATAATTAAAAATTTCATAAAACACCTTCCGTTTTTTATTTATTCTTTTCGTTTTCCTTTTGAAACGCTTCAAAAAACGCTTTCGCTTGCTTATCGTCAGGGGAAATCCCCAAATACAAACAATCCGCGTAATACGCCTGATAAAAAAGCATTGCTTCGCCGTTTACCGTTTGCAATCCGCGCGCTTTTGCCAAGCGTAAAAATTCCGATTCTAACGGGTGATAAATCAAATCTACCGCCGTCGTTGCGCCGTTAAACGCCCGCGATTCTACGGGAGATTTTCCTTCGCTATCGTGCATACCCACGCCCGTAGCGTTTATTAACACGTCGTACTTTCCGTAGGGTGTTTCCACCGCCGTTACGCCAAGTTGCGCGCAAACTTCTTTTAGTTCCGCTTGATTTCTACGGTACATAAACACGTTTGCGCCCGCTCTTTTGAGCACCGCCGCCGTACTTCTTCCCGCACCGCCACCGCCGATAACCAGCACCTTTTTTCCCGCCGTTTCCACGCCCGCGTTTTTGAGCATCAGCATAAAACCGAGCCCGTCGGTGTTGTACCCGCTTTTGCTTTTGGTTACGACGGTGTTCACCGCGCCGAAATCGAACGCGTCGTCCAACACTTCGTCCAAATATTCCATTACGTCCCTTTTATAGGGAATGGTTACGTTAAAACCGTCGAAATCGCCAAGCAATCTACGCATTGTAAAATCAAATTCGTCCGCGCCAACCGAGAATTTTTCGAAGATACAATCAAAACCGAAACGGTTTAAAATAAACGTATGCACGGGCGGACTAATCGACTTTGAAACATCTTTTCCAACTAGCCCCAACCGCAAGATTTTTCCGTTCATTACACACGTACCCCCTTAAAAACTTTCTTTTACACCCAACTTTTCAAAAAAATCGGGAAAAGAAATTGCGCAACATTCGGGGTTTTTAATATTTCCGCCTAACGTAGACGCCAACAATCCAACCGCGCCCGTCATTGCGATACGGTGGTCGAGATAGCTGTCTATATCTCCGCCGACAAGTTCCTTTTTGCCACGAATGATAAATCCGTCGGGCAAAGCCACGCACCCCCCGCCGATACGGTTAATCAATTCCGTCGTCGTAGCGATACGGTCGCTTTCCTTTACGCGGAGTTCTTTCGCGCCCGTAATTTTCGATTCTCCGTCCGCGAACGCGCACAAAAGCGCCACCAACGGCAATTCGTCTATCATAGCGGGCACTTCGTCTCCCGTAAGTTCAATCGCGCGAAGATTGGATTTTTCCACGACGATATCCGCCGTTTCTTCCCCGCCCGAAACGCGCACGTTTTGCAATTCGTACTGCACGCCCAATTTATCAAACGCGCGTAAAATCCCCGTCCGCGTAGGGTTTATACCCACGTTTTTACAAACGGTTTTCCCTTTCAACGCGCCAAGTGCCATAAAGTAAGCTGCCGACGAAATATCCGACGGTACGTTTACGTCGATTGCTTTTAAACGGCTCTTTTTCACCCGTACGCAATTCCCGTCCACCGTAATATCCGCGCCCATTGCTTGCAACATACGTTCGGTGTGGTCGCGCGATTTTATCGGCTCGGTTACCACCGTTTCGTTCTCCGCCGAAATTCCCGCAAGCAACACCGCGCTTTTCACCTGCGCCGACGCAACCTTTAAATCTATCCGCCCGCCTTTCACGATAGCAGGAAACACCGAAATCGGCGCGCGCCCGTCCGTCGTTTCCACTTTTGCACCTATCGCCGACAACGGCTCGGAAACCCGTCCCATCGGTCTTGACGAGAGCGATTTATCTCCGTGCAAGGTGGCGTGCACGCCTTTTCCCGCCACCAAACCGGTCAATAGACGAATGGTCGTGCCCGAATTACCGCAATCAAGCGATTTCCCGTCTTGAAAAACGGGTGCGCCTTTTACGTAAATCGTTTTGCCGTCCACACGTACTTCTGCGCCAAGCTCGCGCATACACGCGCAAGTGGACAAACAGTCTTCCCCAATCAGCGCGTTGGAAATCACCGCTTCGCCGTCCGCGCAAGCGTTAAACATCACCGCGCGGTGCGTAATGGATTTATCACCGGGTAAATCGAACGTACCCGTAAAATTTTCTCTCGGTTGTATTTTCATATTCTCTTAAATTTTTTTCACTGCTTTTTGCAAATTTTCACAATATGTTTCAAACGGCATAGAAAGCATCGTCCATTCGTTTTTCGCTTTCGCCACCGCCATTTTTATCTCGCCGTCGCCCGTGTTTTTTTTATCCGCTTTCGCCTTGTACGCATTATCCGCTATCGACGAAAAATCGGGATTGGATAAGGGGGGAATTGCCAATGCGTCCCGTATGATTTTTAAGGCTTTTTCGCCGTATGCTTTCGTACATACCCCCGCCGAAATCGCCATTTCCGTTTCCAACAACGCGCCGTATAAAACGCTTTCTCCGTGCGAAAGCCCGTACGCAAGCTCAATCGCGTGCCCCGTCGTATGCCCGACGTTTAACGATTTCCGTTCACCCGTTTCTTTTTCGTCCGCTTCCACGACGCGCGCTTTGTGGCGTACGCACCGCACGATTAAGCTTTCCAAAAAGGCAAGATTATTATATTTATCCGCATTGTCGTATAACTCGTCGAAAATCTCACCCGAAAGCAACGCGTATTTTACGATTTCGCCAAATCCGCATTTGATTTCCCTTTTTGGCAACGTATTTAAAAACGTGGGGTCGATTAACACTTCGCACGGCTGATAAAACGCGCCGACGATATTCTTTACGCCGTTTAAATCCACCGCCGTTTTCCCCCCTACGCTACTGTCGACCTGCGCGAGCAACGTCGTAGGAATTTGCACGTAGGAAACGCCCCGCATATACAGCGACGCGGCAAGCCCCGCAATATCGCCGACGACGCCACCGCCGACGGCAAAAAGTTTGGACGTACGGTGCAAACCCGCTTTTGCCATACTTTCTAAAATTTGATAAAGCGACGAAAAGTTTTTATTTTCTTCTCCCGCTTGTAAAACGAAGATTTCCGCGCCTTTGAAATACTTTTCAAAAAAAGCGGAATAAATAGCGTACACGTTGGTATCCGTTACGACAAAATTTTTCTGCCCCGCCGTCAACAAAGGCAACCGCGCAGACAAAACGTCCGTCCCTACGTATATTTTTCCCGCCATAGACGGCGTTTTTACGTTAATTTCTTGCATAATCTATCCTTTTTACGGCAACAGTGCGTATCTTTCCGTTTGTTGGCGTATCGTATCCCCGCCCAAACGCTCGCTTACCACGTCCGCAAGTACTTGCGCAACCACTGCTTCCGCTATAATTTCCAAAGCGAATATCGCGCAAACGTCGCTCCGTTCGGACGCCGCCGTCGCCGATTCTTTCGTTTGATAATCCACCGTTTGCAACCCTTTCATAAGGGTAGGAATCGGCTTCATTGCCACGCGCAAAACGAGCTCTTCCCCGTTCGACATACCCCCTTCAATTCCGCCCGCGCGGTTGGTTTCGCGATAAAATCCTTTTTCGCCGTAAAAAATCTCATCGTGCACGTACTTACCGCTTTTTTCTTTCACGGCAAATCCGTCGCCGATTTCCACGCCTTTCACCGCTTGAATACTCATCAATCCTTGCGCCAAACGAGCGTCCAATTTTTCCGCGTACGTCATCATACTGCCAAATCCGCTCTTTAATCCGTGCACGCGAATTTCCACGAGTCCGCCCGCCGTATCCCCGTCTTTTTTAAGCGCCGTTATCTTCTCTTTTGCAAGGTTTTCCACCCTTTCGTCCAACATACCAAGCGAAGTCGTTTTTGCTTTTGCAAGGTCGTTAAACGCATACGTACCCCCGTCCTTTACTCCGCAAACTTCCTTTACGTACCCCGCGATTTCCACGCCGAAACTCGAAAGATACTGTTTATACACCCCGCCGACGGCAACGCGAATTGCCGTTTCGCGGGCGGACGCTCTTTCCAAAATATTCCGCGCGTCCGTTTGTTCGAATTTCATCACACCCGTCAAATCGGCGTGTCCGGGACGGACTTTCGTCAAGCTTTTCTTTTGCATAACGCTTTCGTCGCAAGCGCCCGCTCCCATACAGTTTTCCCAATTCGCAAAATCTTTATTAAAAATGCAAAGGGTAACGGGGCTACCCAACGTTTCACCGTTCCGTACGCCCGATAAAATTTCCGCCGTGTCCTTTTCTATTTTTTGTCGCGCGCCCCGTCCGTATCCGCTTTGCCGATAAGCAAGGTCGACGTTTATTTTTTCCAAATCCAATTTCAAATGCGCGGGCAATCCTTCGATAATCGCAATCAGCGCTTTGCCGTGCGATTCTCCCGCCGTCGTCAATTTCATACGTTCACTCCTTTTATCTGTTTGATTACTTCGCGGAAATTACGTATTCGCCACCGATAAAATCCACCGTAATACGCTGTCCCGCGCGGATTTTCCCAAGCAAAATTTCCCCCGAAAGCTTGTCTTCGATTCTTCTTTGCACCACCCGTTTGAGCGGTCTTGCGCCGTATTGCGGGTCGTATCCTTCTTTCACGAGCGCTTTTAACGCGTTTTCCGTTACGGTGAGCGTAATATCCCGTTGTTCGGTTAAGCGTCTTGCAAGCGACGAAATCAGCTTGTTTCCAATTCGCAGGCAATCTTCTTCGCTTAAACGGTGGAACACGATAATATCGTCCATTCGGTTTAAAAATTCGGGGCGGAATTTTTCTTTTAAAGCTTTCGTGATATTTTCTTTCATCGAATCGTACGCTTTCTCGTTTTCACCGCTCCGTCCGTCCGCGCCGAACCCGTACACGCCCGTTCGCTCCGTTTGCGCCACGCTTGCGCCCGCATTCGACGTTAAAATTATCACGGCGTTTTTAAAACTTACCGTCCGTCCCTTACTGTCGGTAAGCCGTCCGTCGTCGAGTATTTGTAAAAGCAAATTAAACACGTCGGGGTGCGCCTTTTCGATTTCGTCAAACAATATCACCGAATAAGGATTCGTACGCACTTTATCGGTGAGTTGCCCCGTTTGCATATCTTCGTATCCCACGTATCCGGGAGGCGCGCCAATCAGCTTGGATATAGATTGCTTTTCCATATATTCACTCATATCCAGCCGTATCATTTGCTCTTCCGAGCCGAACATTGCTTCGGCAAGCGCCTTACAAAGGTCGGTTTTCCCCACGCCCGTAGGCCCGACGAAAATAAACGAACCAATCGGACGGGACGGGTCTTTCAAGCCCGCTCTTGCGCGACGAATGGCTTTCGCCACCGCCGACACCGCTTCGTTTTGTCCGATTATTCGGCGGTGTAATTCTTCTTCCAAACGCATCAATTTTTCCCCTTCTTCTTGGGTAATTTTTAAAAGGGGTATTTTCATACGCGCGCTTACAATTCCCGCCACTTGTTCCTTTCCAATCGCGCGTCTGCCGTCCGCCAGCACCAACGGCGCTTGCGCTTGTTTTAACGCCGTTATCTTTTCACGCGTGATGCGCATATTTTCAAACGCCGTCGTCGCCAAAGCAAACTCTCCGCGATTTTGCCGTAACAAACGCTCGGCGTCGTATTCGGCAAGCTCCTTTTCCAACGCTTTCAACTCCGCCCCGCCTTCTTCTAAAATGCGTACGCGCGCCGCCGCCTCGTCGATTAAATCAATCGCCTTATCGGGCAAAAATCTGTCG
>JAZNIR010000095.1:0-13718 GCA_045577595.1 Candidatus Scatosoma sp. | reverse complement strand
ACGCCCGTCTTGTTTTTGATGGGCGCAAATTCTTTCTCGCGCTCCACTTCGTAAGGCAATACGCTTCCCATCAGCTTGATAAGGTCTACCGCAAGCGCTTCAAATTTCTTGCCGTTTTCCTTTTCGGGTTTTCTCGTTACGCCGTCTTCGCAAAGGCATTCGATTTTCTTTTCGACGATATGCACGGGAATTTTCTTGTCTACGATTTTTTCAAGTTGCGAAAGACGGAAAAGATAGTTCATAATCGCGCCGTAGCAATACGCAAGTTCGCCGTTTTCGTCCTTTTGGTTTGCCATTTCTTCCGTGAGCTCGTAATATTCGATAATATCCGGTTGCGTACCGTCCATACACAAAACGCCAACCTTTTCGTAAGGGTTCGTTTTGCAAATAACTTTCGCACCGCAATTTACCCCACTGTCAATCGTCGCGCCGACGAATACGGGGTCGGCAATCCGTTGCAATACGTTATCCACCGCGTAGATATTCAACCATTCCACACCGCGTTTATGCAAATCTTCGCCCAAGCCCGCGCGAATCAGCGAACCGAACCAACCGCCGTTGCCGTTAGGAGAAAGGGCGGGCGTGTCTTTCGTTTCCAAGAAAATCTTACCGTTGAAATCGACGGCAGGCGCCATATCTTGTTTAAAGAATTTTACGTCCGCTTCGTCGTAGCCGAAATAGCCGTGCGCTTTCCAAAAGCTCGTCGTTTGTTCGTGATTTTTATCGCTCGTCATAATATACAAAGGTACGCGCGTACCGCATTTTTCGTTGACTTCCGCGAGATTTTTCATTTGTTGTTCGAATATGTACAAAGGCTTGGTTACGCCGATATCGTACGCCCCCTTCGGACCGTCTACGCCAAGACGCGTACCCATACCGCCCGCAAGCAACACCGCCGCCACTTTGCCTTCTTGGATTGCTTTTACGCCGATTTTTTCAAATTCGTCCAATCTCTTTTCGATTGCCGCGCGTTTCAAACCGTTAATCGGGCGAATATCTCTGCCCTTACCGCTCATATCTACGGGGTTTGCCAACGCGTCTTCAAAATCCCAACAAATATTGCTAATTGCCGTAAGCAATTTTTCTTTGCCCGCGTCGTCGAGTTCGTCGTAATACGCAAGAAGTTGCGTTTGTTTTTTGCTTTCAAGAAGCGCTTTCGCTTGTTCAAAAGTCATAATAAAACCTACCTTTCGTTTATTTTTTGTTTTCTATTTTTATTGTAACAAATTCCGCGTAGGAAAGCAAGTTTTTCAAAGGATTTTCCCAAAAAATTCTTTTCTTTTTTTGTGGTTTTCTTTCGCCGGCTTTACAAACGCGTAAAAATATGTTATACTGTACATATGAACGGATTTACACGCTTAAAAAATTCTATCAAACGTTATTTTTATAATCGGCGGAAGAAACGTCTTTCATTATCCTTTCCCCTACCTTGCCTCGTTTGCGGGGTTACGCACGAAGACAGACAAGGCGCGCTTGCGCAAAGCAAAGCGGGCGATAAACTGCAAATCGTACACAATACGCAAGCCAAAGAAACATATAAGGTTTACGTGTACAGCGTTACGCTCAACCGTATTTTAGGATATTTACGCCCCGACGTTTCTAAAAAGCTGGTAAAGCTCTTCAAAAAGGGATTTTGTAAAGACGGCGTTTTAACGGCGCGTTTAGACAAATCGGAAAAACACCCTTATTACGGCTGTAAAATCGTAGTGCTTGAAAGTATGAATATGATGCGGGACTGCGAAGATTTTTCCCACTTATACGATAAGTAAAAACGGAGCGTTTTTTAACGCTCCGTTCGTTTTATTTACTTTTCCGACGGAAGAACGCCCGACATAGCGTGCGCCGTCCAATTCGCTTGCCTTGCCACGCGCGATTCTTCGTACACGTCCAGTCGCCCAAGCAACGCGTTTTTAAATTCGTTGGCGTTACGGATACGGTCGACGATTACGCCAAACGACGTGGTGATACGGATTCTGTTGCAATTAAACACTCTGCCCCAAAACGTCGCTTCCACGTACACGTTCGCCACTTTTTGCAAGGGCGCGTCAAACGCTTTGATATGGAAAACGCCCGACTTGCGAACGATTCGTTTATTGGTAAGCACGAGTTCGGTGTGCGTAAAAATCACCGTTTCGCGAATGGCGTAAATCAAAGGAATTAACAACAACCAGCAAAACAAAATCCCGAACACCCATTTACCGAACAAGCCCCAACCGTCCCGTTTGGCTTTTAACACAATCAATTCGTTTTCGTATAAATTTTTTTCTACAAAACGCCCCATAGCAACCCCTTTTTTCTTGCTTTTATCTTTTTTGAGCAAGCTTTTGTTATATTTTACCGCAAATACGTAAAAATGTCAATACCTTTTCCAGTAAAAATCGCGTTGTTTTTTAACTTTTTTACGTACGCGTAAAATTTAAGACGACGCAACCGTAAGATACGCCGTCTTTTTTTATTTCGTACTTATTCTTATGCGCTTTTACAGCGAATTATGCAAATCTTCCCTTGAAACGGAAGAAATCCAACAGCACGACACCGAACCCGGTCCTACGTGCGAGCCGATAACGGGACCCATAATCGTAACCGTCGGCTTTACACCCAAACGGTTTTCGATAAGGGTGGCAAGCTCGTTTGCGCCCGCTTCGTTGTCGGTGTGCACTACGATAACAAGTTTGTTTTCGTCGAGGGGCGCGCGTTCCATATGTTCGATAATGCGGGTAAACGCTTTTTTCATTCCCTTACATTTTTCCAACACTTTTAATTTTCCTTCCGAATCGAAAGTAAGCATAGGCTTGATATTGAGCATCGTGCCGAACGCCGCCGACATTGCCGAAACCCGTCCGCCTTTCTTTAAATAAAACAAATCGTTGGGAACGATACAGTGTTGTACGCGTTGACGCGTTTCCGTTAAGTATTCGTACGTTTCTTTCGCCGTCATACCTTTATCCCGACAATCGCAAGCAAGTTGCACGAGCGCCCCTTGCCCTACCGTTGCGGTTAACGGGTCTACGGCGTACACGTTGAAATCGGGATAATCCTTTTTCATTTCTTCCGCCACTTGACGGGTGATGGTTACGGTGTTCGCAAGCCCCGAAGAAATCATAAAATGCAAAACGTCTTTCACGCCCGCTTCCGCCATTTTCGTAAAATGCGCCTTATGCGCTTCGTAGTTGAGCTTTGCCGTACGGGGGAAATATCCCGCCCGCACTTTATCGTAAAAAGCAACGTATTCTTCATTGGAAGAAAATTCGTCGTAATATTCTTCCAATTCCCCGCCCTTTTCCATCGTAAACGTTAAAGGCACAAACCAAATATTTCTCTTTGTAACGTAATCTTTCTTTAAATCGCAAGTAGAATCGCTGGACACGTCGAATAACGCCATTTCAATTTCTCTCCTTTGCTCGTTCTTTCGTATTTTCTTCCCGTTTATTATATCATAAGCGTATTTTTTCTGTCAAGAATTTTTTTACTTTTTTATAAAAAATGTCATATCCTTTTATGACAAACGCAAAACGCGAAAAGACCGTCGTTTTTTTACTTATTTTTTACAACTTTTTTTCGTAAAAGGCTTGAAAAAATATTACAAATCCGCTATAATATAGATATAGTCGTAAATCGCTTTACTTTGCAAGGTTTTTCGATTTCAAAACAAGGACGGAATGAATATGACGTTACAAGATTATTTAAAACTTCGAAACGGCTCAAACATACGTGGCATAGCCACTGAAAACGACGAAAACCAAACGGTTACGCTCACGCAAGAAGTAGCGGAAAACGTCGCCAAAGCTTTTTGCGTTTGGCTGATTACCCGCACGGGAAAAACGCAGGTGTGCGTTGCCGTAGGCTACGATTCCCGTATATCTTCCCCTACGCTTTGCGACGAGGTAGTAAACGGCGTTCTTTCTACGGGGCATAACGCCGTCGTTACGGGTTTATCCACGACGCCGTCAATGTTTACGCTTTTAAAAGACGCCACCGTTCAACAAGAACGGTACGTACACGGCGCGATAATGATTACGGCAAGCCACCTGCCGTATTATTATAACGGCTTTAAATTCTTTTCGCAAACGGGCGCGTTAGAGCCGTCCGACGTAAAAGAAATTCTCGAAATCGCCGCCACCTTCCGTTTTGCGGAAACGACGGCGTTTGGACAGCGGGTAGATTTGCCCTATTTAGATACGTACGCATTATCGCTCGTAGAAAAAGTGCGCGCGGAAACGGGAGAAGAAACGCCCCTTGCCGGCAAGCGTATTCTCGTTGACGCGGGCAACGGCGCAGGCGGTTTTTTTGCCGATAAAGTACTTATTCCGCTGGGCGCGGACGTGGAAGGTTCGCAATTTTTACAACCGGACGGATACTTTCCAAACCATATTCCCAATCCCGAAAACGAAAACGCGATGCAATCGCTTTGCAAAGCCGTTGTAACCGCAAAAGCCGACTTTGGATTTGTATTCGACGGTGACGTGGACAGAGTAGGCGCAGTGGACGAAAACGGACAAGAAATCAATAAAAACCGTTTCATTGCCCTTATCTCCGCTATCTTATTATCCGAAAAAGCGGGAACAATCGTAACCGATTCGGTAACTTCCGACGGCTTGACGAGATTTATCGAAAAGCGCAAAGGCAAACACGTACGCTTTAAACGCGGATATAAAAACGTTATCGACGAAGCGATTCGTCGCAACGAAACGGGCGAATATTGTCCCCTTGCCATAGAAACGAGCGGACACACCGCTTTATTTGAAAATTACTTTATAAGCGACGGCGCGTATTTGGCAACCCGCTTGTTGACGGCAATGATAAAACAAAACGCAAACGGGAAAAAGCTTTCCGATTTTATTGCCGATTTGGACGAACCGCTCGAATCGTTGGAAATCCGTTTGCCGTTTGAAAACGATTGCGATTTTAAAGCGCTTTCCAAACAAGCGTTAGAAGAATTTGAAAAATACGCAAACGGCTTATATTACGCAAAACCCGACAAGGAAAATTACGAAGGCATTCGCCTTTGTTTCGACGAATTACACGGCAACGGCTGGACGCTCGTCCGCCCGAGTTTGCACGAACCCGTTTTGGCGATTCATTTTGAAAGCGAAAGCGAAAACGGCGTCGTTAAGATGGTAAAAGATTTGTTTTACGCGCTCCGCAAATATACGTTTTTAAACGTAAGCCCGCTGGAAGATTACGTAAAGGCTTGGCGTGAAAACAAAGTACAAACGTTAAAAGCGAAATTTGCGCGCGAATGATAAGCGCAAACGTAAAAAAAGAAAAAATAATTTTTAGGAGAATATAAATGGACGTACAAAAAAACACCGTAAACGCGATTAGAATTTTATCCGCAGAAGCAATTGAAACGGCAAAATCCGGACACCCTGGTTTACCGCTCGGTTGCGCGCCTATCGCTTACAACCTTTTTCAAAACTTTTTGAAATTTAACCCCAAAAACCCGAATTGGGACAACCGCGACAGATTCGTTTTGTCAGCGGGGCACGGCTCTATGCTCCTTTATTCCTTGCTCCACTTATACGGCTACGGATTAAAGAAAGAAGACTTAATGCAATTCCGTCAATACGGTTCGAAAACGCCCGGCCACCCCGAATACGGCCACACAATCGGCGTGGAAACCACCACTGGTCCTTTGGGACAAGGGATTGCGACGGCGGTAGGTATGGCGCTTGCGGAAGCGCACCTTGCGGCAAAATACAACAAGCCGAATTTTAACGTCGTCGACCACTACACCTACGCGATTTGCGGGGACGGTTGTTTGCAAGAAGGGATTTCTTACGAAGCTTGTTCGTTTGCAGGCACGCACGCGCTTGGCAAATTGATTTTATTCTACGACGATAACGACATCACGATTGAAGGGGATACGGACGTTACCTTTAAAGAAAACGTAGGCGCAAGATTTGCCGCGCAAAATTGGCAAGTTTTACACGTAGACCTTATTTCTTCCCCCGACGATATCGAAGCGTTGGCAAACGCCGTAGAAAAAGCAAAGGCAAAAACGGATAAACCTTCGATTATTATTTGCCACACCCGTATCGGTTTCGGCTCGCCTTTGGAAGGCAGCGCGAAATGTCACGGCGCTCCGCTCGGCGCGGAAAATTTACAAAAGACGAAAGAAACGCTCGGTTGGGAATATCCCCCTTACGAATGCCCGCAAGAAGTGTACGACCACTGCGCGGAAGCGGGAAAAGCAGGCGCAAGAGAAGAAATCGCTTGGAAAAAGATGATGGTGGATTACGAAGCGGAATATCCCGAACTCGCGCAAGAATATAAAGACGCGATGGCAGGCAAAAAGCCGAGCGAAGAAGAACTCGACGATTTGTACGAATTCGACAAACCGCTTGCAACCCGCCAAACGTCCGCAAAAGTATTGAATAAGCTTGCCAAGAAAATGCCCTCGCTCGTCGGCGGTAGCGCGGACCTTGCTCCGTCCAATCTTTCCGATATGAAAGACACCGAAGAAATCACCTACGGTTATTTCGCGCCCACGAATTTTGCGGGTAGAAACGTACATTTCGGTATTCGCGAACACGCGATGGCGGCAATGGCGAACGGTATGCAATTACACGGCGGTTTACAAGCGTATTGCGCAACCTTCTTCGTATTCTCCGACTATTGCAAACCTGCAATGCGCCTTTCCGCGTTGATGAAACAACCCGTCGTTTATATTATGACGCACGATTCCATCGGCGTCGGCGAAGACGGCCCTACGCATCAACCCGTCGAACAGTTGGTGATGTTGCGTAGTTTACCAGGCTTAAAAGTATATCGCCCCGCAGACGGCAAAGAAACGGCGGCGGCTTGGATTTCGGCGGTTACGGGCAACGAACCTACGGCGCTCGTTCTCACCCGTCAAGCGTTGCCCCAATACGAAAACAGCGGTAAAATCGCCTTGAAAGGCGGTTACGTACTCGACGATTGCGACGGCACGCCCGACGTACTTTTGATTGCGTCCGGTTCGGAAGTAGAGCTTTGCGTAAAAGCAAAAGCGACGCTTTTAGAACAAGGCGTAAAAGCAAGAGTAATTTCTATGCCTTGTTTTGAAGAATACGAAAAGCAATCGGCGGAATACAAACAAAGCGTTATGCCGACGGAAGTAAAAGCGAGAGTTTGCGTAGAAGCAGGTTCGCCGTATAGCTGGTATCAATACGCCGGCGACAAGGGCGAAATTATCGCTATGAACGGTTTCGGCGCGTCCGCCCCCGCAGGAAAACTCTTCCCTCACTTCGGGTTCACGGTGGAAAACGTCGTAGAAAAAGCGCTTTCTTCTATCGAAAAGAGCAAATAACACGTAAAAATCAGACGGAGCGTTGCCAAAATTTGGCGACGCTCCGTTTTTGCTTATGATTTTGCTTATGATAAGATATTTCGTCTGATTTTCACCGTTTCACAACGCAATCAACGCAAAGCCGTTTTATAATATAGTCGTCTTAAAGATGCTTACCCGTTTCCTTTCCCGAGGAACACCTCCATATAATTACAAAACCGCGTATCCGAAAAGGTACGCGGTTTTGTATTTTATGTTCAACGGGTACTTACCCCGTCCGTTTTATCAAAATTAAACAAATAAAGCCGAGATTGCTTGCTTGATTTCCTCGTCTTTTTGATAATTTTCGTCCACGCTTTTCGCTCCGTCAATCGGCAATATTCCCCTTTCGTGAATACAGTTTCCGCTTATCGGCCAATAAATTTTCGCCGTCGTCAATTTTACCGCGTCCCGTTCGAATAAAGAAAGCTGATAGGTGGTTTGCATAATCCCTTTGCCGTACGTTTTGGCTACGCCACCACGCATTGAAAGGCAAATATCTTTATAAGAAATCGCGCCGTAATCGAGCATACAACCCAGCAAGCATTCGGACGCCGACGCCGTAGAACTGTCCGCCAATACGCAAATACGGCTGTTTTTAGTGAAATAATCGTAAAAGCGGTTGCCGTTGGCGCGGTATCTTTCTACGTTTCCGCTCTTACTTTTGGACGTTACGACGACGGGATACATTTCGTCCGAATTTTTGCAAAAATACCCTGCAATTCGTTGCATAATATCCAAATATCCCCCGCCGTTTCCGCGCAAATCTAAAATCAAATTGATTTTTCCGTCCGTTTTAAACTGCGCCATCGCTCTATCAAACTGTTCGCTTGCATTCCCGTTAAACTGCGTTAAACGGATATACGCCGTATCGTTTGCCAGCGTTTCCAACGGCTCGTTATATTGCGTAAAGGTCAATGCGTTTCCGCCCGTAAAACGGTAAGCGGTAGCGTTCGTGCGGTAAAACACGTAATTCTCCACGTAAAGCGCGGGCGTAAGCGTAAAATATTCGTACGCACCGCCTCGCAACACTTTCAAACAAAGGCTTTCACCCGCTTGCAAGCCGTCTACGAACGCGCGAAAATCGGTGTACGAACGGTTGTCTATAAGCGTTTCTTCCGTTTTGCCGTACGCCACGATTTCGTCGCCCGAGAAAATCCCCGCCCTTTCTGCGGGAGAATTGCCCGTTACGCGCACAATCAGCAATCTATCTTCGCCACTCGGCGTTTTCGTGCTAAATTCCAAGCCTACGCCGTCCCGTTTTCCCGCGCTTTTGGCAAGCATTTCTTCATATTCTTCTTGCGTCATATACGCAGAATATTTATCAAGCAAGTTTTGATTGATACAGTCGAACACCGCGCTGTAAAAATCTTCGTCGGAAATATCGTACACGTACGAGGAATCAATGCGTTTTTTTAGCGTAATCAGCGTGCGTATTTCTTTATCCAAAGAAAGCCACATCGTCAAACAACCGCTCAAAAAGCAAATAGTGGCAATAAGCGCCACTATAACGTAATTCCATATTTTTTTGCGCTTCGTCGGCGCGTTTTGTTGCAAATCGTTCGTTGCTTTGCGCATACTTCTCCCTACTTTACAATCCTTTTATCTTTTTCCGAGCAAGCGGTGAATGATGGTAAGCACGCGGAAAGACACGGCGTCCGAAAAGGAGCGGATATTCAATCCCGTCGCTTTTTCGATTTTATCCAAACGGTATAACAAAGTATTGCGGTGCATATACAAATTACGGGAAGTTTCCAACGCGTTTAAACTACACCGTAAAAATTCTTCCGCCGTCGCCACCATTTCTTCATCTTCTAACGTTTCACGCGCGTTTTCGTCCGTCAAGTCGGCAAGATATTCGGCAAGCTTCCCTTCGGGAATATCTTCCAACATTTTCACGAGCACGAATTCCCGATAAGAATGTACGTTTCCCTTCGCTTCGAATACGTCCGCGTAACGAATGGTATTTTCCGCGCGCGCATACGATTGCGAAACGTCTTTGAGCTCCCGCACCGTCGGGCCTACCCCTACTTGCACGCTAATCCCCAATTCTTCTTTTAACGACTGCGCGAGAAATTCCGCGTAATCGACGGAAGATTGGTATTCGTTTTCCGCGCCGTCCACGTACTTTACGAGTACGCAAGTGTCGTCGGAAATTTCCACCACCGTATCCAAACTGTTCCCGCCGTACTGTTCGATAATCGCCACCGTTTCTTTCATCATTTTCGGCACGCGAATTACGATAGCAAAACAAGCCGAGCCCCTTACGGCGAATTTCGACGCGTATTTATAAATACCCAACGACGAACATTCCCCAAGCAAAATGCGTTTTAAATATTCCGTTTTGGAAAGGTCGGTTTCTCTGTCGGCGGAGCTTTCGATATACACGGGTAACAACGTAGCGTAACCTTTTTCTCTCTCCCCCGTGCCTTTTAACACGCCGACGTATCCCACCCCTTTAAAGGTAAAGCGGAAATAGGTGTATTCGCCGTCGTCCACCACGTTTTCAAACGGCTTATCGTAAACGGGCATATCGGTAGAACGGGCGTTTTCCGTGTAAAACAAAAGCTCTACGTTTAATTTTTCTGCAATTTCACTCGTGATTTTTTCAAGTTCCGTCATACGTATTTTCCCCACTTACAGGCGGTTTTATCCGCGCTTTTTTAAAAGGCTTAAAAAGTTTTTCTTTTTACTTTTCTATTATACCCTAAAAAAAATTTTTTTTCAAGGATTTTTTACGCGTTCACACGGATAGGAAAACATTTTTTTATAAATTTATAAACTTTTTCTTAAAAAAGCGGAAAATGCTTTTTTTATTATTGACATATTTCAAGGAAAGTGATATAATACAATAAATATGGATAGTTTCTCTTTGCCTTTTTTATCATAGCGTAGAAAACTTTCAAAAAATATCTTTTAGGAGATTGTATTATGAGTAACGTGGATACCAACCTTATCGAGCAAGGCTCGGTACTTTATCCCGAATCTTTACCCACTACGTTGCCGGAAGGTTTCGAACCGCCCGTGCACGAACCCGTCGAAGAAACGACGGAAACGACGCCCGCTCCCAAAAAGAAAAAGAACGTCGTTTATCGTCTTTTCGCGCCGTTACTTGCCATTGCAAGCATTCTCGTTTTCTTCCTTGTTAAGTTGGAGTTCTTTGCAATCGGCGCAACGGAAATGAAAGCGTTCGACGTTGTAAAAGAATTAAAGAATTTGCCTGAAAAGCTTTTCGGCGTGTTGCCCGCTTTAAGCAAAGATATAGTTGCAATGGACGTAGGAACCGTTTCGTTCTACGTATTCTTGCTCTTCCTTGCAATCAGCGTACTTTTCGGCATTTTAACGGTGTTTACGTCTAAAAAAGCGCCCGCTATGTTTGCCATCACTTGTTTCTTCTTTACGGCAGCTTGGTGCGCACACGTCGTTGGTGGCGACGCCCTTTATTATGCCGCAACAGGTGAACACGCAAAGGATTGGATTGCCGTAGCGCTTGCTGGCGTTGGCGTTTTGTTGTGGCTCGTATTCGCGATTGCGAAGAAAGGCGGTAAAGCGTTTGGCAACTTCTTGCAATTTATCGTAACGCTTGGCGTAACGGCGGTTATGCTCGGTTCGTACGTAAAATACCCCTTCGAATTCACGGCAGGCGTTGATAAACTTCCCAACTTCCTTACGCTTAAAATCGTAGGCTTAACGCTCGTTGGCTTTATGGCGTTTACCACCCTTTTCGCAGCGCTCCGTATGCGTTGGAAGAAAGGTTTGCGTTTCGATATGTTCCGTTTGGTGTTGCAATTTATTTTAGCGGCGGTCGTTTGCTATATCGCGATTGCAACCCCCGAAAAATCGAACAAATTCCTGATTGTAGCGATTGCAACAGCCGTCGTTACCTTATTCCAAATCATCTTCACGGCAGTAGCGATTAAGAAAGCAAGCCCCGCGAAAGAAACCGCGCCGGTTGCAGAAGAACCCGCTCCCGTTGAAGAAACGAAAGAAGAAAACGAAGAATTCGTCGTGGAAGAATTTGCGGAAGCCGTTCCTTACGAAGGCGGTCCCGTGTGTGGCGTCGCTATGGCGGAAGTCGTAGAAGAAACGCCCGTTGAAGAACCCGCTCCTATCGAACTTGCGGACGACGAACCCGCTCCCGCACCCGTTGTGGAACAACCCGTACAAACGGCTGGTTACGATTTCTACAATTCGAGAAGTTTCGACCCGTTTATCGCTATTCTTTCCAACGAAGAAAGAAATCAATTCACCGAATTGTTTATCGTGAGATTTAAAGGCGTTATGCCCGAAATCCCCGATTATCAAGTGGGTGGCGACAACAAGACGTTCTTTAAGAAAGTGTTTATCTATCTCGGTCAATACAGAGACAGAATTCCCGACGGTTTGCTTGCGAAGATGTACGAATTCGCAGTAAAAATGTAACGTTACGTTTTCGTAAAATTTGTACTTACATAAAAAGCAACTTCCTTTTTGGAAGTTGCTTTTTTCGTTATCTTTATAGAAAACGAACACCCGCAAACGAATAATCGTTTGCGGGCAATCTTTTATTTTTTTTATTCAATACGGATTTTTACGAAAATACCGCTATCCCCAATCGTTTCGCGTTTCTCGCAAAAGCTATCGACAAGAAACAGTCCCCTGCCGTGTTCGGCGTAAACGTCCACCCGCTGGGTTGTTTTCGGGGGTGTAAACGGGCGGTTGGAAAACACCGACAATTCGATAAATCCGTCTTTAATTTCCCCGCGAAAAATCGCTTCGCCGTCGGTGTGGCGCAACACGTTGCCCACCAATTCATTGAGCGTTAAACGGCTGTTAAACACGCCGTTTTCGGGCACTTTTTCCCGCGAAAGAAAGGCGCAAAACTCGGCAATCGCGGTGCGCATAGCAAGCATATCTTTTATTTCGTACGTCATACGCCTTTCCCCCTTTTTCGTTTTTTGGATTATATACTGTCTTTTAACGTTTCTTTTAATCGGAGCAACAATTTCCGTTCCATACGCGAAACGAACATTTGCGAAACGCCCAGCCTATTTGCCGTTTCGCTTTGCGAATACCCGTTTACGTAGCGGTATTTTATCACCGCCTTTTCCGTATCGGAAAAATCTTTCATCGCGCTTCGCAACGCTTCTTTCGTTTCAAATTCTTCGTATTTATCTTCGCCGTCGGAAAGCAACGAATACAACGATTTGTTTTCCCCGTCTTCGCTTTCCCCCGCCATTCCGTCAAGCGAAACCACACCGCCGATTTCCAACGCTTTCACCACTTCTTCTTCGGTGAGCGAAAGACGTTCGGCAATGATTCGCACGCTCGGTTTTACGCCGTTTTCCGTTTCGTAATCGGAAGAAAAACGACGAATGGACGCGCCAAGTTCGCTCAATCGACGGGGCAACTTTACCACCCGCGATTTATCGCGGAAATAATTTTTAATTTCCCCCGTAATGGTGGGCGTAATAAACGTGGTGAACTGCATACCGAGCGCAGGGTCGAACCTGTCGATACCACGCAAAAGCGCGTACGACGCCACTTGTTTCAAGTCGTCGTACTCCACACCCCGCCCCACGAATTTTTTAGCGAGAATATCCGCTATGTAGAGATACTTTTCGGCTATCGCGTTTCGCACGGCGATATCGCCCGTCTCTTTGTAACGCTCAAACAGCGCGTTTACCTTTTCGTCCATTCCCCCGTCAGCCTTCAAACACGATTTTTTCTATCTTGCCGTTTTCGTCCGCAAATTCCACTTTCCCAAGCAAAGCGGAAAGCAACGAACGGGAAATTTCGTCTTCCAAACCGCTTTCTTCCGCTACGCCGTCGCCCTTGCCCGCAATTTCGCAAGCGAGCGTTTCGCCAACCGTAAAGGTTACGTCGGCGCTACTGTATCCGTTGCGTTTTAATATCAATAAACTTTCCGTTACGCACACTTTAAAATCTTCCGCCGTATCCACGTCGAAACCCGCAAGCGCGCAAACCCCGCCCGTCGTCAAACGTACGGTGGTGAAATATTCGCCCGATAAGGGTGTATTGATTACGAATTTTTCCATATCAGTCAAGCTCCATAATGCTATCCAACGAACAAATCAAAAAGAGTTTTTTGATTTTCGGCTGTAATTTAGTTAAACGCATACTGCGCCCGTCCGTTTTCAACGTTTTTAAAATTTTCACAAACGTACCCAGCGTCGTACTGTCGATAAAATCCAACGCTTCGCAATCGAATACGACGTCCGCAGGCGCCGATTTGTATCCGTCCATCACCGTTTGATAAAAGCTTTCCGCGTTGCCCAAATCAATATCCCCCGACAACTTGACAAGCATTTTACCATCGTCGTTTTGCAAAATTTTTACTTGTTCCATCACGATTTTCTCCGTTATTTTTATTTTTTTCTATACCTATATATACCGCAAAAACCGTACG
>JAZNIR010000094.1:0-4814 GCA_045577595.1 Candidatus Scatosoma sp. | reverse complement strand
TCCACATAAAATTTTCGGATTATTTCACTTGTACGGCTTGATGATAGCGCTTGGCATATTGGCGTGCTTTGGCGTACTGTTCTATTACGGAAAGAAGAAAAAGATACAAGAAAGTTTTATAGATTTCGTATTCTATAACGGGATTTTGTCGATTGTCGTCGGGTTTGGGGCGGCGGCGCTTTTCCAAGCGACTTACGACTATATTGAAAATCCCGCAAACGGTTTTAAACTTGATAGCGGTATCACCTTTATCGGCGGTTTGATTGGCGGTATCGTAACCTTTTTAATCACCTATTGGATTTTTAGAAAGCGTTTCAAGGCGCGCCTTGTCGATATCGTTTCGATGGCGCCCTGTTGTATTTTGATTGCGCACGCGTTTGGGCGGGTAGGTTGCTTTTTTGCGGGGTGCTGTTACGGCAAGGAAACGAGCGGAGCGCTCGGCGTGCAATTTCCACATTTGTCGAGTCCCGTTTATCCCACCCAACTTTACGAGGCGATTTTCCTTTTCTTACTGTTCGGCGTATGTTTCCTATTGCTTATGAAAAAGGATTTTAAGCATAATTTAAGCGTGTATCTCGTGGCGTACGGAATTTTCCGTTTCCTTATCGAGTATTTGCGCGGGGATGAACGCGGAGCTCTGTTTGGTGGTATTTCCCCGTCTCAATTTTGGTCGATATTGATGGTGGTTGCGGGTGTCGGCGTGTATTTTTTGATGAACTTTTTCGTCAAAAAACGCGCGGTTGAACTCGCCAACGCGACGGCTGTGCAAGCGGAAGAAACGGAAGAAATAGAAACGGTAGAAGATAAAGCGGAAAAGGTTGAGAATATAAACGAAAGAAAAAGCGTAGAAGAAAAAGGAGAGAACAAATGAGAAATTTAACGCTACTTACCGATTTATATCAATTAACGATGGGATACGGATTTTTCCGTAGAAAAAAGCACGAAGAAACGGTGGTTTTCGATTTATTTTTCCGTAAAAACGCGCTGATTACCTATTCGATTGCCGCTGGATTAGAACAAGCGATGGAATATCTTTTAAATTGGCGTTTCGACGAAGAAGATATCGCCTACTTGCGTTCGCTTAAACTTTTCGACGAAGACTTTTTGGAATATCTTAAAAATATGAAATTTACGGGCGACGTGTACGCCGTAAGAGAAGGCGAACTCGTTTTCCCCGGCGAGCCGATTTTAACGATAAAAGCGCCTTTAATTCAAGCGCAATTTGCCGAAACGGCGCTTCTTAATATCATCAATCACCAAACGCTGATTGCCACGAAATCGTCGAAAGTGTGTCGGGCGACGGGCGGAAAAGGCGTGGTGATGGAATTTGGCTTACGCCGTGCACAAGCGCCCGACGCGGGCATTTACGGGGCGAGAGCGGCGATTATCGGCGGTTGTTCGTCGACGTCCAACGTGATTGCGGGACAAATGTTCGACGTGCCCGTAGCGGGTACGATGGCGCACAGTTGGGTGATGAGCTATCCCACCGAATACGAAGCGTTTAAAGCGTACGCCGATTCCTATCCTGAAAACTGTTTGTTGCTGGTGGATACGTACGATACGGTGAGAAGCGGTATTCCCAACGCGATTAAAGTTTTTAAGGAATTGAAAGAAAAAGGATACACCCCCAAAGGCATTCGTTTGGACAGCGGGGATTTGGCGTATCTTTCTAAAAAAGCGCGCAAAATGTTAGACGACGCGGGATTCCCCGAAGCGCTTATTTGCGTGTCGGGCGATTTGGACGAACGTTCGATTAACTCGTTGTTGCAACAGGGCGCAAAAATAGATTCGTGGGGGGTAGGTACGCGTTTAATCACTTCGGAAGACCTTCCCGCGCTTGGCGGTGTGTATAAGATGTCGGCGGTTATTCAAGACGATGGAACGGTTACGCCCAAGATAAAACTGTCGGATAACACGGCGAAAATCACCAACCCTGCGTTTAAGCGGTTATATCGTTTATACGATAAAGAAAACGGTATGGCAATCGCCGATTTAATCACGCTCCGTGAAGAAGAAGTGGACGATTCCAAGCAGTTGACGATTTTCCACCCCGTAGAAACGTGGAAAACGCACGAAGTGGAAAATTTCTACGCGGAAGAATTACAATGCACGATTGTAAAAGACGGCAAACTCGTGTACGAATTTCCCAAGCTTACCGACGTACGGGCTTTTTCCAAAGAACGCATTTCTAAATTCTGGGAAGAATATTTGCGGTTGGATATGCCACAAGTGTACCGTGTGGATTTATCGGAAAAATTGCATACTTTAAAGATAAATATGATTAACGACATTCGTAAAAAATCGAAAACGGACGGCAAATAACGGTTATGAAAGAAAAAAAATTGCTCCACACGCAAAATAAGGAAAGCTCGCTGTTTAAAAACTGCCTTTGGGGGGTGCTCTTGTTTGCCGTGCTCCTTTTTATCGACCAGCTTACAAAGCTGGTGGCGGACGTATATTTTAACCAACCGACTTCCCCGCAAAAAATTACAATCATTCCGAATTGGATTTATCTTACGATAGCGTACAACGACGGGATTGCGTACGGAATCGGCGGGGATTCGTCGACGGCGGTGAAAATCGGCGTAATCGTGGCGACGGCGGTGATGATGACCGTGCTTTCCGTGCTGTTTTTCCTTATGGACAAACGCCGTTCGTTTTTGCGTAGCGCGTTCGTGTTTATCGTGGCGGGTGGTGTAGGCAATTTAATCGACCGCGTGCATTACAAGGTGTGGACGGATACGTTATACGGCGTGCGGGATATGGTGGATTTAAGCCGTTTCGGCTTTGCCGTTTGTAATTTTGCCGATTTTTTCATATCGGCGGGCGCGGTTATGCTGGTGCTTTCGCTTTTGTTTTTCGATAGGGACGCGATTTTTCCCGTAGGGAAATACAAAGCGCTTGCCAAAGAAAGCGAAGAAAAGCAAAAGGAAAAAGAAAGAAAAAAGGCGGAAAAGAATGGATAAAAGGCTGTTTATCGCCGAAACGCCCTATAAACGCTTGGATTTGTTTTTAAGCGAACAAACGGACGAATTTACCCGTTCCCGCTTGAAAAAGCTGATTGAAGACGGGTGCGTTTCCGTCGGGGGTGTTTCCGTAAAAAAAGCGGGCGCGGATATCAAAGCGGGCGACGTGGTGGAATTGCAAGTGCCCGACGCGGTGGAATACGCCGTGCGCGCGGAAAATATTCCGATTGAAATCGTGTACGAAGACGACGATTTTGCCGTCGTTAACAAACCCAAAGGAATGACGGTGCATATCGGCAACGGCAACGAAACGGGTACGCTCGTCAACGCGTTGTTGTACGCGCTCGGTTCGCTTTCGGGGATTGGGGGCGTACTTCGTCCGGGTATCGTGCACCGCATAGATAAAGATACGACGGGGCTTTTGGTGGTGGCGAAAAACGATAAAGCGCACGTGTCGCTCGCGTCGCAAATCGCGCAAAAAATTTGCCGTCGCACCTATTTCGCTTTATTGGAAGGGAATTTAAAAACGGACGACGGGCGAGTGGTAACCGATATTGGCAGACACCCTACCGAGCGTACGAAAATGGCGGTGTTGCCCAGCGGAAAAGGGAAATTGGCAATTACCGATTATCAAGTGGTTTTGCGTTTTGGCGGGGATTACACCCTTTGTAAATTTGATTTGCAAACGGGTAGAACGCATCAAATCCGCGTGCACGCCAAGCATTTAGGGCATCCCGTCGCGGGGGATACGACGTACGGATATAAAAAACAAAAACTTGGGGTGGAAGGGCAATTATTGCACGCCAAACGGTTGACGCTAAAACACCCGACGAGCGGGGAAGAAATGACGTTCAACGCGCCCCTGCCTACGCTGTTTTTGGAAATTTTGCAAAAACTTTGCGATAAATACGGCGTCGATAAAAGCGAAATGGAAGAAATTCTGAACAAATAAATACGAAGTAAAAAGGTGTTTCTTTTAAGAAACCCCTTTTTTTTCTTTACAAAATCGGCAAAAAGGGGTATAATGAATTCGTATGCTGAAAATTACGAAGGTGAAAAAAGGCGGTATTGCCAAAGAATACGGATTAGAAGTGGGCGATGAAATCGTGGCGTTCGACGGCTTGCCTTGTCAGGACGAGCTGGATTATTTGTACTACGTGGAGATGGAAAACTTTTCGCTCACCGTACGCGATTGCCGAACGGGCGGGGAAACGGTTTTGCAAATCGACAAGCAAGCGGGAGAAGATTTGGGGTTGGAATTTGCCAAAAATCCCGTTATTCGTACCTGCCAAAACCGTTGCGTGTTTTGTTTCGTCGACCAAATGCCGAAAGGTATGCGGGAAACGCTGTACGTAAAAGACGACGACTACGCAATGAGCTTTGCGTGTGGGAATTTCGTAACGCTTACCAATCTTTCAAACGAAGATATGGAAAGAATTATCCGTTTAAAACTTTCCCCTTTGTACGTTTCGGTGCATACGGTAAATCCCGAATTGCGCGTAAAACTTCTCCGCAACCGTTTTGCGGGCAATATCCTTTCGCAAATCGACAAATTGGTGAAAGCGGGCATAGAATTGCATTGTCAAGCGGTTATCGTTCCCAACGAAAACGACGGGGAAGAACTCGCTCGCACCGCGCGGGAGCTTTTTAAATATTATCCCGCCGTGCGTGATTTGGCGTTCGTGCCGACGGGGCTTACGAAATACCGCGACGCGCTTACGCAAATCCCCGACGTGGACGGGACGTACAGCGAAAATATTCTTGCGCTTGCGGATAAATTAAACGAAGAATTCGGCGTGAATTTCCTTTTGCCCGCCGACGAATATTTCGTAAAAGCAAGTCGGATCG
>JAZNIR010000093.1:0-11056 GCA_045577595.1 Candidatus Scatosoma sp. | reverse complement strand
CTTGATTTTTATCAAGCCTATTGTAAGCTTTATTATATGGCTTGTAAAAATCGTTTGGAAGATAATAACCGCGCCGTTTAGGTTTATTATTTGGCTTGTAAAGAAGATAAGGGGGGATTATGATTGAGCTTGAATTATTTTATAATCTTGCTACTGTAGCTATACGCGAAGAACAAGCGGAATATTTAAAGAAACAGCGTAGCGTACCAATTAGGCAACTTTTGCCCGAAGTGGTGGAAGCAAGCGCGGAAGAATACGCGAAAATGACTTTTTGGCAAAAGGTTGTTTATCGTTATCAGTTACGGAAACAGCAAAAACGCCGTAAAAAGGCGTTGAAAGCGCAAAAAAAGCCCGTCGACGAGAAATTGACGCGGGGTTATAACGCGGGTATAGAACTCGCTTTAAGCACGCTTGAACGCGAATTTAAAGCTTTTAATAAGCGATTGGAAAAAACGGAAAATGGGCAATAGAAAAGCAGGCGCGCCGAAAGGCGGGCGGGTGCATTGGTTGTTATGGAATTTATCGGGCGATTTTAAAAACGCATACGATTTGTATTATGATTATTCCAAGCATAACTATACATTCGTCCGCCACGACGGGCGCAAATTGTACGACGTTTTCATAGTGAAACAAACTTCAACGCATTATTGGCGGGTGATGTATGTAAACGTAAAAACGCAAAAATACGAGTGTTTCGGCTATAAAAACACCCGTATTATTGCGGAATATATGATAGAACTATACAGAAATTCGCTCGGTGGGGTAGAGTGATAACATTTCGTAAAATACAGCTTTTACGAATAGTTAAGGGGTAAAAATGGATAAATTTTTGCAAATTAAAGAATTTTTAGTTATCCGACGAATTTTTTGCTTTTAATTTTTCAATAAGCACGCCGTATGCGTTCGGTGAAATTTTTAAATCTTGCGTATAAATTTCTCCGCTTAAAAAATCTTGTAATTTATTAGAAATTTTAAATTCGTAACGTTTTGAAGAATTGTTTACGTAAACGTATATTTGCCGATTGCCCTTTCTACGTTTAAAAAACAACAATCCGCCGTCCATATAAATTTCTTCAAATTGCCCGTCTTTAAAAATCGTTTTATATTGTTTACGCAATTTCCCAAGCGTTTTATAAAAAGAAATTAAATCTTCGTTTAAATGCTCCCAATCAAAACATCTTCTGCAAAACGGGTCGACGTGTCCTTCCATACCGTTTTCGTCGCCGTAATAAATACACGGAACGCCAGGCAAGGTAAATTGTAAAACAGCCGCCATTTTCAATTTATTGATAGCTATTTTTTTAGCATTTTCGCTTAAAAATGCATCTTTTGACGCCATTTCGTCTTTATTTTTACAATAAATCCCCCCTAAAACGGTAAGAATTCGAACGGTGTCATGCGTGCCTAATATATTCATTAAACAATCCAACGTTTGTTTCGGATAATGATTGATAAGCGCGCGTACCGTCGTTAAAAGTTTTACGGCTTTTCCCGTTTGGATAAAGGAAATAATCGCGTCTTTTAACGGATAATTCATTACGCTGTCTAATTCGTGCCCTTGCAAATATTCCCTACGCTTTGCGTAAGCGATTTTATTGGACGCATCTTCCCAAACTTCGCCGATTATAATGGCGTTTGGATTGCTTTCTTTTACGGAATCGCGCAGTTTTTTAAGGAAAAAATCGGGCAATTCGTCCGCAACGTCCAATCTATAACCAGCAATTCCAAACGAAAGCCATTTTTTCAGAACGCCCCCTTTCCCAAATATAAAATTTTGATATTCTGCGGATTCTTCGTTTACTTCGGGCAATACGTCGATTCCCCACCAACTTTCGTATTTTTTAGGAAAGTCTTGAAAGGAAAACCACGTGTAATACGGCGAATCTTTCGATTGATACGCGCCAACCGACGAATAATGCCCGTATTTATTAAAATATACGCTGTCGTCGCCCGTGTGATTGAAAACACCGTCCAAAATAATACGTATATCGTGCTCTTTGGCTTTATTTACAAGCGTTGCAAAGTCTTCTTCCGTGCCTAAAAACGGGTCGATTTTCATATAATCGGACGTATCGTAACGGTGGTTGGACGCCGCTTCAAATATCGGATTTAAATAAATCGTCGTTACGCCTAAATCTTTTAAATAAGGCAATTTACTTGCAATTCCTTTAAAATTTCCGCCAAAAAAGTCGTTATTCAACACTTTTCCTTGCGCATTCGGTAAATAATACGGCTCACCGCCCCAATTTTCCCGTTTTATTCTACCATCTACGTCTGGCATAGTTCCTTGTTTGCAAAAACGGTCGGGAAAAATTTGATATAAAACGCCCCCTTTAAACCAATCGGGCGTTTTATAATCTTCCGAATACACCGTCAGCAAAAAACCGCAAGGATGCCACGTTAAACACCCCGTTTCCATACCGCCACAAGAAATAAACTCTTCCCTTTCGATTTTGAAAACGTAATAATATAAACCCGTTTCTTCGATGGAAAGCGAAAGCGTCCAGCCGTACGAAGTTTTTTGCATAGGAATTGTTTTTGCTTGTTCATTGTCGCGATTGATATGCAAAAACAAATTTTTCGTTGGAAATATGCACTCATCTTTTAACGGCGTTTGTAAGAGATTGAGTTCGGAATAATTTTTATACGTTGGCTCGTCTTGTAAGCAAAATACGTTAAATTGTAATATTTCCCCCCGTTTTATTGCGCCCGTAATACTTTTACAAGCGGTATCTAACGGATTAAAATAAATATAATTTGCCATAAATAAGCCCTTTACCTAACAAAAAGCCGTAATATTTTTACAGCTTTTTGTCGGGATTTCATTTTTTGATGTAAATATAGAAAACCTTTTATTATATTTTTTACAAAATATTTATTATTTATGCAAAGGTTTTAAATTCCAAATATTTTCCGCGTATTCGGTAACGCTTCTATCCGCCGCAAAATAACCGGCAGCCGCGATATTGCGAAGCGCTTTTTGATTCCAAGCCAGCTTATCGGTAGCATACAATTTGGAAATTTCTTGTTGCGTTGCAAGATAGGATTGGAAATCCGCCATACACATATACGGGTCGGCAACGGGGGTGCCGGTAAGTAAATAATTGGCAATATCCGCAAACGATTCGCCGTTAAAGCCAACGATTAACGCTTCGATAATTTTACGCAAAGCAGGGTCGTTGTTATAATAAATGCTCGCCGAATACCCTTTTTGCCAAATATCCGCCACTTCGTCCGCTTTTAAACCGAAAATAAAGATATTGTCGTTGCCGACTTTTTCCGACATTTCGACGTTTGCGCCGTCCAGCGTACCGATTGTCAACGCGCCGTTTATCATAAACTTCATATTGCCCGTACCGCTCGCTTCTTTACCTGCAAGAGAGATTTGTTCGGAAACTTCCGACGCAGGCATTAACGATTCGGACATCGTTACGTTATAATCTTCTAAATATACGACGTTCAGTTTTTCGGCAATTTTCGGATGTTTACGGATATCTTCCGAAAGATAGCATATCAATTTAATGATTTTCTTCGCCATATAATATCCAGCCGCTGCTTTTGCCGCAAAAATATACGTTTTCGGTTGTATCGGCGCGTCGGGATTTTCTTTTAAAATCAAATAATCGTGGATAATATGTAACACGTTGAGAAGTTGACGTTTATATTCGTGCAATCTCTTTGCTTGTACGTCGAAAAGCGTATTCGGGTTAATAATCACCCCTTGCTTTTTATAAGCGTATTCGGCAAACTGTTTCTTTTTCAACGCCTTAATTTCACCCAAGCGTTTTAAAACGCTCTTGTCGTTTTCAAACTTCTTAAATTCGGCAAGTTTTGCGCCGTCTTTCGCATATCCGCTCCCTATGCAATCGTTTAATAAACCGCAAAGTTCGGGGTTTGATTGATTTAACCACCGTCTATGCGCAATACCGTTCGTTACGTTGGTGAACTTCGACGGCGTATATTCATAGAAATCTTTAAAAATACTTTCCTTAATAATATCGCTGTGCAAAGCGGAAACCCCGTTTACGTGATGCGAGCCGTGTACGGACAAATTCGCCATTTTTACAACGTTGTACGACATAATCGCCATACGGGAAATCTTATCCCAATCACCGGGGTATTTTTTCCACAAATCTTCACAAAAACGACGGTTGATTTCTTTTAAAATCGAATAAATTCTCGGCAATCTTCTCGCGATTAAATCTTCCGGCCACGTTTCCAAAGCCTCCGCCAAAACGGTGTGATTGGTGTACGCGCAAACGGAAGTGGTGATTTCCCACGCTTCGTCCCACGACATAGCGTTTTCGTCAATTAAAAGGCGCATCAATTCAGGAATGGCAAGCGCAGGGTGCGTATCGTTGAGATGAATAGCCGCCATTTTCGGCAATAATTTTAACGAACCGTATCTTCTCTTATGGTCAGCGAGAATGTTTTGCAAAGACGCGGAAACAAGGAAATACTGTTGTTTTAAACGCAACGATTTCCCTTCTACGTGATTGTCGGCGGGATATAACACTTTGGAAATGAGTTCCGCTTCGTTATCGTCTTTCATAACGGACGCGTAATCCCCTTGCGAAAAGAGTTTCATATCAAAGTTTTGAATACTGCGCGCTTTCCAAAGACGAAGCACGGACACCGATTGGCTATCGTAGCCCGAAACCATCATATCGTACGCGACGGCTTGAATTTCTTTCGCGTCGCGGTGAATGCTTTCCAAACCGTTTTCCGTCCACTTTTCTTCAATGTACCCGTCGAATTTTACGGTAAACGTTTTATCGCTTCTTTGCGTGAGCCAAACTTCCCCACCAGGCAACCAAACGTCGGGCAATTCCGTTTGCCAACCGTCTACGATTTTTTGTTTAAAAAGCCCGTAATCGTAACGAATGGAAAATCCCATCGCGGGATAATCACACGTTGCAAGCCCGTCTAAAAAACAAGCCGCCAAACGCCCCAAACCGCCGTTTCCAAGCCCTGCATCCGGTTCGAGTTCGTATAAATCTTCCAGCGAAACGTCGTATTCTTTCAACGCTTCTGCAAATTGGTTGGTTACGCCAAGATTAAAAATGCTGTTTTTTAACGAGCGCCCCATTAAAAATTCCATACATAAATAATACACGCGTTTTGCCTTTGCGCCTTTCGTTACGGTGTGGAATTTATGCCGTTTTTCCAACATAATATCCCGAACGCTCATTACGACGGCTTTGTAAAGTTGGTCTTTTCTCGCTTCTGCGGGCGTTACACCGAAATAGCGGGAAAGCTTACCTTGAATAAGCTCTTTTGCTTCTTGTTCGGTAATTTTTTCTTTTTCCATATTCTATATTTCTCCTATATTGATTTTTCTTTTCGTATTCTCACAATTTTCCCGTTATCATATTAAAGCACGTTAAACGTATCTTCGTACAATTTTTTATATTCTTCCGCCGAATGCGCCCAAGAAAAGTCGGTTGTAGCCGCTTTTTTCATAAGCGCCGTCCAATTTTCTTTTTTATAGTACGCGTCCACCGCCTCGTGAATGACGTACAACATATCGTACGGGTTGCAAGATGCAAAGGTAAATCCGTTGCCACCCGCGCCGTACGGTTTAATACTGTCGTATAATCCACCCGTTTCTCTTACGAGCGGTATCGTAGCGTATCTCGACGCAATCATTTGCGAAAGCCCACAAGGTTCGCTTACGGACGGCATTAAGAAAATGTCCGCGCCCGCGTATATCTTTCTCGACAAATCGCCGTTAAACGCGATATTGATAGACGCCTTGCCTTCGTACCGTCTGCCAAGGTCTTTAAAATATTCTTCATACGTCATATCGCCCGTGCCGAGCAAGACGAATTGAATATCTTCGTGCAACATATCTTCCGCCACCGCTTTTACGAGCTCCAAGCCCTTATGCGCCACCAAACGGGAAATCATTGCAATTATCGGCACGTCTTTTTCGGGCAAGCCGAGCATTTTTTGCAATTCTTTTTTGCATACCGCTTTATTCGTAAAATCGCTTACGCCGTAATTTGCGAACAAAGCTTTATCCGTTTCCGAATTATAGGAATTGACGTCGATACCGTTTAAAATTCCCGTTAATTTAAAGGAATTTTTATTGATGATATCTTGCAAACCGTGCGCGTATTGCGCCGTTTTAATTTCGTTTGCATACGTAGGGCTGACGGTGGAAAATCTTTCACTACATTCGATTGCCCCTTTCATTAGATTGATACACCCGTCGTATTCCACCATTGCGCGATATTCGGCGGGAATACCGAATAAATCTTCCAAAATGTCCAACGAATATTTCCCTTGATATTCGATATTATGAATGGTGAATAACGTACGGATAAATTGATATTCCGGACGTTTGCAATAAATCGTTTTTAAATAAATTGCCGACAACGCCGTTTGCCAATCGTGGCAATGCAAAATTTCCGGATAATACCCGATAAAAGGCAATATTTCCATAACGCTACGCGAGAAGAATGCAAAACGTTCCCCGTCGTCGTAATATCCGTAACAACCCGAACGCTTGAAATAATATTCGTTGTCGATAAAATAATACGTTACGCCGTTTTCGCAACAGGTAAACACACCGCAATATTGATTACGCCAAGCAAGCGGTACGTAAATATTGCCGAGAAAAGACATTTTTCTTCTAAATTCCGCTTTAATATCGCTGTATAACGGCAATACGACGCGCACGTCCAATTTTGCATCTTGCGCCAACGCTTGGGGCAACGAACCGATAACGTCCGCCAAACCGCCCGTCGCGATAAACGGACGCGCTTCCGACGCTACGAATAGAATTTTTCTTTTCGTTGTTGCAACGGGGTCGTTTGTCGTTTTCTTTACGGGAAAATCTACCGTTTTTTCTTCGATAACGTTAAAAACTTCTTTCTTTTTCATTGGTTTGTTTGACGTTTTTAATGTGGCTTTCATAGTTTCCGCTTTTGCCATTTTATATCTCCTTACAAATTTCTCTTTAATTGTACGAAAAACGTCATATTTACGCGATTTTATGCGTAAATACGGCGTTTTCCCCTTTTTTCTTTGTTACAATCTCGTGCCTTTCGGTATATAATAAGGCAACGTTGGACAACCGCCAAGCGTTTTCTTATCCGAAACCACGACGTTTTTATCGGTGATTACGCAATCAAGCGTCGTATTTTCCCCGATTATGTTGTCTTGCATAATAATCGAATTTTTAACAACTGCGCCTTTTCCAACCTTTACTCCACGGAAAAGAATGGAATTTTCTACCACCCCTTCAATTACGCAACCGTCGGAAATCAAAGAGTTTTTCACTTCCGCCGTTTCTAAATATTTCGAAGGCGCGCTATCTCTTACTTTCGTATAAATATCCCGTTCGCCAAACAGTTCGTCCCGTACTTCTTTATCCAACAATTCCAAATTGTGTTTATAATAAGCGGATACACTGTCGATTCCCGCGTAATACCCTTTAAAATCGTATTGATAAATTTTCAAACTGTTTACTTGTTTCACCAAAATATCGCTTTCAAAGCTCGTAAATCCGTGCATTACGGAATCTTCTACGAGATTGAGAAGGAACTGACGGTTGATTATCATTACGTTGATAAAGATATCCGCTTTCGTTCCTTCCGCTACGTGCGGGGAAAGCTTGATTTCGTTTACCCGTCCACTCTCGTCCGCGTTTACAAGCATAAAATCCGAACGGTTTCCCACTTTGCCGTGATGCGTGATTAAAGTAATATCCGCGTTCGTTTTTTCGTGTTGTACGATAGCGTCCGCAATATCCAAGCGCATAACGCCGTCGCAGTCGGTAAGTACGACGTAATTTTCTTTCCGACGGTTTAAAAATCCCGTAACGCTGTTTAACGCTTCCAATTTCGTCGTGTATAATTTATCGTGTTTTTCGGAAAAAGGTGGCAACAAGATAAGCCCCCCGTCCTTTCTCGCAAGGTCCCAATCTTTACCGCTCCCGATATGGTCGATAAGCGAACGGTAGTTATTACTCGTCATAAGCCCAACCGTCGTAATGCCCGAATTCACCATATTGGATAATACGAAATCAATAACGCGATATCTTCCACCGAATGGAATGGACGCCATCGTTCTTCTCCGTACGAGTTCGGGTACGGTTTCTTCGTGTAAGTTTGCAAAAATAATGCCGATTGCAGGTTTTGCCATAGTCGTTATTCCCCCTTTACGCCAAAACGTCTTCTTCGTGTTTTTGTCCTTCGGATACGGTTACGCCGTCGCTCACCGTAATTCCGCGCCCAAGCACCACGATTTCTGCCGTAGGATTCTTTTCTACGCCGATTTTTGCATTTTTACCTATCGTTACGTTTTCGTCGATTATCGAATACGAAACCGTCGTTCCCGTTTTTATAACGCTATTTGCCAGCACCACCGCGTCTTTCACCACCGCGCCCGTTTCTACGATTACGTTACTGCCTAAAACGGAGTTTTCTACCACCCCGTCGATTTCACAACCGAGCGCTATCATAGAATTTTTCACGACGCCGTTTTCACCGATATGTTCGGGGGGTGCAAGCGGATTTCTCGAATGGATTTTCCACGACTTATCACCGATGTCAAAATCGGGGTTATCGCCCAACAAATCCATATTTGCTTGCCACAGCGAGGCAATCGTTCCTACGTCTTTCCAATATCCTTCGAATTCGTAAGAATACATCTTTTCCCCTGCGTTGAGCATTGCAGGCAATACGTCTTTTCCGAAATCTTTGGAAGAATTGGGATTTGCTTCGTCTAATTCCAAATATTTGTATAATTTTTCCGCCGTAAAGATATAAATTCCCATCGACGCCAACGTACTTTTTGGTTGTTTGGGTTTTTCTTCGAATTGGTAAATCGAACCGTCTGCGTGCGTGTTGAGAATTCCAAAACGCGAAGCTTCCGATAAGGGCACGTTAATTGCCGCTATCGTACAATCCGCCCCGTTTTTCTTGTGCGCTTTAAGCATTGCCGCGTAATCCATTTTATAAATATGGTCGCCCGACAAAATCAATACGTACTCGGGATTATACATTTTTAAGAAATGTAAATTTTGATAAATCGCGTTTGCCGTACCGGCATACCAAGAAGAATTTGTTTTTGCTTGATAGGGCGACAAAATATGTACGCCGCCGTACGTTCTGTCTAAATCCCAAGGCTGTCCATTGCCGATATACTCGTTTAAAACGAGCGGTTGATACTGGGTTAATACGCCCACCGTATCAATGTTGGAGTTGATGCAGTTGGAAAGCGGGAAATCAATAATACGGTATTTCGCGCCGAAGGCAACTGCGGGTTTTGCAATATTGGTGGTAAGTGCGTAAAGTCTACTGCCTTGTCCGCCCGCCAAAAGCATTGCAACACATTCTTTCTTTCTTTGCATAAAGCCCCCCATTAAATTAAAGTATTTTGTATATAAGCGCAAGTCAACGTAAAATCCGATTTGATAAAGGGGTTGTTACCATTGGCTAAACGTTTTTACCATATAGTTTTTTTGTAATCTTCCGTCGATATTAAGTATTATATTTACCGACTATATATATTATACTATATTTTTTATTTTTTTTCAAGGGAATTACGAATTATTTTTTCATTATTTTTTATTTTTTTTCAAGGGAATTACGAATTATTTTTTCATTTTTTACAACGTTTTTTCGACAATGCCAAAAATTACTATGCAACGCATAATAATTATGCTACGCGTGGTAAATATATTATGCGTGGCATAGTATATAAAAAACCGCCTACTCTCCCTATTTTTAACTCGGGGAAATATACGCGGTTTTCAGTAAAATATAATTGTTTCACGATAAGTGTTTCACAGTGTATTCAATTTTTCTAAAATTTGTAATAAAGCTTTTTCCAAATCAGCCACTTTTAAATTGTTACTTAAAACAAAAAACTTATTTTTATTAAAGTCGGTGTTTTTGAAATAATTATCGTAATCAAACTGCGCAGATATACGCCTTAAAATTTCTTCTTCGGATAAACCACTACGTTCTTTTACACAAGCTACGCGTTTATACATATCTCTATTTAAAATAATGACGGCGTCAAAGTCCTTTTCAAAACCGTTTTCAAATAAAAGCGGCACTTCTGCAAACACCATTTTTTCGTTTTGTAATCGTTCGTTTATATTTTTATACAACCTTTTCATAATCAACGGGTGCGCGATTTGATTTAATGCAAGTCGTTTTTCTTCATTGGAAAATATTTCGTCCGATAAATATTTTCTATCAATCGTCCCGTTCTTTACAGCCAAAGGAAAAATTTTATTTATTTTTTCTACGTATTCTTTGCTTTTAATAACGTCCGCGTAAATTTCGTCACAGGAAAAAACGGAATATCCCTTTTCCCGTAATATCTTCAAAACCGTAGATTTTCCACTACCGATTCCGCCCGTTATCGCTATTTTCTTATTCATATTTTCTTCCTTATAAAACCCACGTGAAACATTCAACGTGAAACAAACGTTATCGTTTATTTCGTTTGATACCAATTTTCTCCAACTCCCACGTCGACGATAAGCGGTACGCGTAAAGAAACGGCGTTTTCCATACACTCTTTTAATAAAACTTGCACTTCTTCTCGTTCGTTTTTCGGGCAATCAATCACCAATTCGTCGTGCACTTGCAACACGAGTTTCGCTTTCAAATTCCGTGATTTTAATTCTTCGTGTGCGTGTATCATTGCCAATTTGATAATATCCGCGCTAGAACCTTGAATCGGCATATTCATTGCCGCGCGTTCGCCAAACGAACGGGTGTAATGATTGGACGATTGCAATTCGTTTATCACCCGTCTACGCCCTAATAACGTCGTTACAAAACCTTGATTGGTTGCCACGTTTACGTTTTGCGCCAAATATTCCTTTAATTCGGGATACGTTTCAAAATATTTATCAATATACGTTTTTGCTTTTTGCGGTGGTATATTCAAATCTTGCCCAAGTCCAAACGCGCTAATGCCGTAAATAATTCCAAAATTCACCGCTTTTGCCGCGCGCCGTTGTTCCCCGCTGACGTCTTTTAAATGCACGTGAAACACTTGCGACGCCGTCGTGGCGTGTATATCCGTC
>JAZNIR010000092.1:0-1561 GCA_045577595.1 Candidatus Scatosoma sp. | reverse complement strand
GAAGGCGGTCAAATGCCTATCGCGCGTCGCGTACCCAAGAGAGGGTTTACCCATAACGGCAAGAAAGTTTACGTAATCGTAAATCTTTCCGACCTTGCGGAACTTCCCGCTGGCACGGTGGTTGATTACGGATTCGTTATGGAAAACGGTCTTGCAAAAGCCGTTAAAAATAATTGTGGATTGAAAGTTCTCGGTGGAGGCGAACTCAACGTTGCGCTCACCGTGGAAGCGGCGAAATTCTCCGCATCCGCAAAAGAAGCCATCGAGGCTGCAAAGGGAACGGCGGAGACCCTTTAATCAAAACGATTGACACGGAAAATCGCCAAAAGCGGTTTTCCGTAGTTCGCGTTATTTCTCCCCTAAACGCTTTTAGCGTTTCCGTTTAAACGAAAGTCGCCTTTTTGGTGGCGTTCGTTTGATTAGAAAAACATTTACGGAGAAAAAAATGTTACAATCAGTTATCAATGCTTTAAAAGTAAAGGACATACGTCGTAAAGTATATATGATGCTGTTGCTTTTGTTGGTATTCCGTATCGGGTGTTTCATTCCCGTTCCCGGATTGGTGAGAGATACCTTTGCGGCGGAAATTCAAGGCAACGACTTTTTGAAACTGATGAGCAGTATTACGGGTGGCGCGCTTTCGCAAGGCACACTCTTTGCTCTCGGTATCGGGCCGTATATCAACGCATCGATTATTATGCAACTGTTAAGCGTCGGGATTCCCGCGTTGGAACGTTTGTCCAAACAAGGTGAAGAAGGTCGTAAGAAAATTGCGCAATACACCCGTTACGTAACGATTTTGCTTGCCGTTATTCAATCGGTGGGGATTATCGTAAGTTTCGGGCAAAACAGCGGTTCCATTCAAACGACGTTGTTCTTCGATAAACAATGGCTTGCCGGCTTATTTATGGCAATCGTATATACGGCGGGCGCGCTTATCGTTATGTGGATTGGTGAAAGAATTACCGATTACGGCGTAGGCAACGGGCAATCTATGATTATTTTCGTAGGTATTTTGTCGACGGCTGGCGCTTTAATTGTTGGTAAATTCCAAGACGTATTCGGTGGCAACACGGGGGCGATTTGGGAACTCGTAGCGTTTGCTTTGGTTTCCGCAATCATCTTCTTTGCGATTATCTACGTAGACCTTTCCGAAAGAAAAGTACCCGTTCAATACGCGAAACAAATTAAGGGCAGAAAGATGTACGGCGGTCAGTCGTCGGCAATTCCTATCCGGATTAGTGGCGGTGGGGTTATGCCTCTCATCTTCGCGTTCTCGATTTTAAGTTTCCCGCAAATGATTGCGAGTATGTTCTGGTCGGAATCGGGCTTTGCAACGTGGTGGGCGAATTGGATGTCCGCGTCGGCGGAAGGCTGGGGCGCTGTCGTTTACGCGCTGGTGCTTTGTCTTCTTATCTTCGCGTTCTCCTTCTTCTACGCGCAAATGCAATTCAACCCCGAAGACGTTTCCAAGAGTATTCAACAAAACGGTGGCTTTATTCAAGGTATCCGTCCCGGTAAGGCAACGGAAAACTATTTGAAAAAGATTTCCAACCGTATT
>JAZNIR010000091.1:0-9155 GCA_045577595.1 Candidatus Scatosoma sp. | reverse complement strand
GCCGAACCGCACCGCTCTACGGATAATACGGCGGAGAATATACCCTTGGTCGGTGTTGGAAGGCACGATACCCTTTTCGTCGCCGATCATAAAGGTCGCCGTACGCACGTGATCCAAAAGCACTCTGAACGAACGGGTAATCTCTTCGCTTTCGCCGTAATTTTTGCCCGTAAGCTCGGATATTTTCTTGGTTGCGCCTTCAAACAAATCCGTCTCATAAACGCTGGATTTTCCGTTCAACACGCAAAGAGCTCTTTCCAAGCCCATCCCCGTATCGACGTTCTTTTGCGAAAGTTCGGTGTAACTGCCGTCCGCTTGCTTATTAAAGCGCATAAATACGTCGTTCCAAATTTCAAGGAATGCACCGCAGTTACAATCGGGGTTACACGTCGGCGAACATTTCGGTTTGCGGATTACGAACATTTCCGTATCCGTACCGCAAGGCCCCGTCAAGCCCGCAGGCCCCCACCAGTTGTTTTCGCGGGGCATAAAATAGATGTTTTCCTTCTTTATCCCCGCCTTTTCCCAAAGCGTCGCCGATTCGTCGTCGCGCGGAAGCGTTTCGTCTCCGCCAAACACCGTAACGGCAATCTTGTCCGACGGAATACCCAAATAGTTTTCGCCCGTCAAAAATTCGTAGCTCCAAGGAATCATTTCTTTTTTGAAATAATCGCCAAGCGACCAATTCCCCAACATTTCGAAGAAGGTACAATGCCGTTCGTCGCCTACGTCGTCGATATCGCCCGTCCGCACGCATTTTTGCACGTCGCAAAGGCGTTTGCCCGCAGGGTGTTTTTCACCCAATAAATAGGGCACGAGTGGGTGCATACCCGCCGTCGTAAACAACACCGTCGGGTCGTTTTCCGGAATTAACGACGCAGACGGAATAATTTTATGTCCGCGTTCTTTAAAAAAGTTTAAATACATCTCTCGAAGAGATTGTCCCGTGTACGTTTTCATAATTTTTTTTACCTATCTTTTTAATTTTCCTTTACATTATATATTCCACAAACGGATTTGTCAAGTAAACGGGCGCAAAATAAGAAAAAAGCCCGATTTTATCTGGCTTTTTCTTTAAATATTCTTTATAAAAGCGCCACGAGCAACCAATACAAAAGTGGAATGACGGGTATGGATAGGATTGTTGTTCCTAGCGTAAACGAAACGGCGTTTTCCACGTCGCCACCGTAACAATCAGAAAAAGTGGTAGCAAGCGCCGCCGTCGGCATACCAAAAGCTACGAATACGCCTAAGATTAGGTCTTCCCCAAACGACAACATATTTTTAAACACAAAGGCTAACGCGACTGCAATCACGGGAACAATAACGAGTTTGAGCACCGAAACGTAATAGGTTTTCCATGACGTGAACATAGGCAATATCTTTACGCCGCCGAGTTTCATTCCTAAAATGAGCATAGACAAAGGGGTAACGACACCGCCTAAATACCCTGCGTAAGTAGAAATTTCGGGCAGGTGCTTTTTCACTCCCAAAGCGTTACAAATAAGCCCTATCACAAATGCAATCAACACGGGATTAAAAATTGCCTTTTTCATACTGACACTCGATTTATCACCAGAAATCATAAACACACCCACCGTATACATCACGGCGTTGGTAATGATATTGATGATGATCACGCAAGTGAGCACGAGCGGTTTATGGGGAAAAACCGCCGTCGCAAGCGGTATACCTAAAAATCCGTTATTGGTGAAAATCGAGCAAAAACGCATTACGCCGCGCGTCTTTTCGTTTTTTTCCATCGCCGTTACGGACTTGGAAAGGAATATCCATAAAAAGGTATACCCTACGCCGATTGCCGCAGACAACAGCACTACTTTCAACAGCTCGCCGTTGAACGAGATATTGAGAGTACTATTGAGAATAAGGAAGGGCATACCTATATATAAAAGCACTTTGGACAGCGCGTCCGATTGCGCAGATTTTAAAATTTTCGTTTTCACCAACACTACGCCTGGAACGGCAAGTAAAACGAAAACGATTACGTTTCTCAACATTGTTTCTAATGCGCCCATAATTATATTTCCTCCTTTTGAATCCAAGCAAGCGACTCTTTAAAATACGCATATTCGCCGTCCGCGTCTTTTTTAGACGAGCCCCTACAATGCCCACCCGAAAGAAAACGGTATTCGATATCCGCTTTAGGATTAAAATGCAACACCGATTTGTAAAACAGCATATTTTGTTCGGGACGGCAAGGCATATCTTCTTCGTAAAAAAACAACAACATTCGAGAAAACGCCGTACGCTCGTCAACGTAATACAGCGGTGCAAATTCGTCTATTCGTTGTAATGATGGGTGTACGCCCTTTTCTTTGGCTTGTATATTAAAATGCGAGGTCATTTGCGCGCTGTCTATCAGCCAACCTTTAATTTCGGTAGGTTCTATCCCCACTTCTTTTAAATATTTACCGTTTAAACAAAGCATTACAGCCAACCATGCCCCCGCCGAATTTCCACCAACATAAATAGTTTTATCCCCTCCGTACTTGGCAATATTCTTTTTCACGAAAGCAACCGCTCGCGCGCCGTCCTCCAAAAATTGCGGAAATTTTCCACCGCTCGAATACGTACGGTAATTGGCGGAAACAAATCCATAACCGCATTCGGCAAACCTTCTACCGATTTCACAAAATCTGGTGGCCGCCTTATCCCCTTTGATAAAACCGCCACCGTGAAAAAACACAATCGTCGAAAAACCATCTTTCTCGGGTAAATACATATCCAATGCACAATCTTTCGTATAAAAAATATCTTTATATTCTTTCATAATCTTCTCCTTTTTTCCATTATAAAAAAAACACGTTTTTTTTGTCAAGTTTTGCAGATAATCAATCCACACACCCTACTATAACTTGAAAATTATGCTAAAATGTGCTATACTATAAATAATCAGGTGGTATTTATGGATCTTTTACAACTTACGTATTTTTGTCATGCAGCGGAAACGCAAAATTTTTCCAAAACGGCAGAAGCGTTTTACGTTCCTCCGTCCAACGTTTCACAGACGGTAAAACGATTAGAAAAGGAGTTAGGCACACGGCTTTTTCATCGTCAAGCAAATAAAGTTACGCTAAACGATGCAGGTGTTACTTTTTATAAAACGATTCGGCGCGCGCTCGATTTAATCGAAGAAGGAAAACAGGAAATGCAAAACAATAACTGTGGCACGTGCGGCAATATAAAAATTCTTGTTCATACCTGTCGACGTATCGTAACTAGCGCTGTGGAAACGTTTAAAACCTCTTTCCCTAATGTAACGTTTATCATTCATCACACCAAAGATAACACCTACGGCGATTACGATTTTATTGTCAGCGATCGCACGTTCTCTTCACGGTTATCGCACAAAAGTATGCTTTTATCTGAAAACATCATGCTGGCTTGTAACCGTCTACATAAATTGGCAAACGCGGAAACAATCAAGGCAAACGACCTTGCAAACGAAGAATTTATCTCCATGTCCGCAGGAAACAGTTTGCACGATATTTTAAGACTTATTAGTGAACGGGAAAATCTTGTTTTAAAAGTTGCCATCCAAAGCGACGATCCCTTTTACGTAAAAAAATATATCGACGAAGGATTAGGTCTTACGTTCGTCCCTGCCGTTAGTTGGCGGGGCACTTTGTCGAAAAACACAATTTTAAAACCATTCGGGGAATATATCCGAAAGACATTCGTTTTTTACGACGACATCCAATTTATGCCAAACATTCAAAAACAGTTTTTAAATCATTTGAAAGCAACCTTTGAAAAGGAAAAACTCCCTACGGTGTAACGCCGTAAGGAGTTTTTTATCATCTTTTAATTTTTCGTGAGTTCGTAGCCCGTTTTGCTGTCTTTCACCGTATAACCAAGCTCGGCAAGTTTATTCCGAAGCTCGTCGCTTTTCGCCCAATCGCGATTTACGCGGGCTTGCCATCTTTCTTCTGCAATCTTTCGCACGTCGTCGGGTACGTCGTTGCCCCCGTTCGTTTTTTCGTACCAAGCGATATATTCTTTCGCGCTCTTTTTAAAAATACCCAAAAGCGAATAGGTTTTGCGGATTTGCACGGCGTAGGAAAGCGCCACGAACAAATCCCCCGAACGCCCGTTTGCAAGCAGTTTCTTCATTTCCTTGAAATATCCGAAAAGATTGGAAAGCGCCAGTGCGGTGTTGAAATCGTCGTCCATACAACGGTTGAAATCCCCGTCCACCTTTTGCGCAACTTCCGCCGCCTTTAACGCGTCGTCGTTTTCTAACGTTAATTCCATTCCACGCAATTTGTCCATTACCTTATCCACAATCGCAAGCGTCGAATAGAAATCGTACAAATGCTTTTCCGCCGACGGGAATAAATCGTCGGTGATATTGATGTCGTTGCGGTAATTCGTTTGCAAAAGCGCAAACTTAATCGCTTCGTCCGAATATTTTTCAAGCAAGTCGGCAAGGAGCAAGCTATTCCCCAGCGATTTACTCATTTTTTGCCCGTTGACTTTAATCAGCCCGTTATGCGTCCAATATTTCACGAAACGCTTGCCCGTCAACGCTTCCGTTTGCGCGATTTCGTTTTCGTGGTGGGGAAAAATCAAATCGCGCCCGCCACCGTGAATGTCGATTTGGTCGCCGAACGCCGCGCGGTTCATTGCCGAACATTCGATATGCCAGCCGGGACGCCCTTTCCCCCAAGGGGATTCCCAATAGATTTCCCCTTCTTTCGCGCTCTTCCAAAGGGCAAAATCGTAAGCGTGTTTCTTCTCGTCGTCGTTATCCACCCGCACCCCGTCGAGCGCGTCGTCTACGTTGCGGTTGGAAAGTTGCCCGTACGCGGGAAAGCTTGCTACGTCGAAATACACGTCCCCGTTTTTAGTGGGATACGCGTGCCCCTTTTTGATAAGCGTGGAAACGAAGTCAATGATATTGTCGATATTTTCCGTCGCTTTCAACCATACGTCTGGGTCGTCCACCGCAAACTTTTCCATTACTTCGTTGATGTTTTCAATCATCTTCTTCGCATACTCGTCGGCAGGAATACCCGTTTCGTGCGATTTTGCGATAATTTTATCGTCTACGTCCGTGTAGTTTCGCGCGTACGTTACGTTATAACCGCTCTTTTTAAGATATTTACGCATAATATCGTAAATAAGCGCTTGATAACCGTGCCCGATATGCGCTTCGCCTGAAACGGTGATACCGCACGCGTACATTTTTACGTCGTTGCCTGAAAGAGGCAAGAAATCTTCCTTTCTCTTCGTGTAAGAATTGTAAATTTTCATTGTTCCACTTCCTTTTTTTCTTTCTTTTTATTTCTCTTTTCTTCGGCGATTCTCGCCAATTCTTTCGCGCGTTCTTCCCGCCGTTCCGCTTCTTCCGCGCTAATTTCCGCATTCAAAGCTACGGTGGCGATAATGCCGTCCCGCGCCGTTTTTTCGTGTTCCGTTTCAGGCGGGCGAATCCGCACGATACGTCCAGGTACGCCAACGACGGTGGCGTACGGCGGTACTTCCTTTAAAACCACCGCGCCCGCGCCGATTTTCGCGCCTTCCCCGACGGTGAACCCGCCAAGCACTTTCGCCCCCGCCGACAACGTTACGTTTTCCATAATCGTCGGGTGGCGTTTGCCCCGCTCTTTCCCCGTACCGCCAAGCGTTACCCCTTGATAAATCACCGTGCCTTTCCTTACTTCCGCCGTTTCTCCAATCACGACGCCCGCGCCGTGGTCGATAAACACGCCCCCTTCGATTTTTGCTGCAGGATGGATTTCCACCCCCGTGAAAAACCGCGCCATTTGACTGATAATTCGCGCCAACAACTTCAATTTTATTTTATGAAAAAAACGGGCGACTCGATGCCACGAAAGGGCGTGCACCCCCGAATAGGTGAGCCAAATTTCAAACGAGTTTCGCGCGGCGGGGTCGTTGCGCTTCGCCGCTTTTATATCTTCCCGTAAATTTTTAAACCACATTACGCGCTCTCCTTTTGCAAAATTAAAAATAACACCGCCTTTATTTTACGCAGTAATCTATACTACATAATATAAAGGCGGTTTGATACGCTGTTCCACTTTACTTCAAAAAATCCCTGTTTTATACGGAATTTTTCCTTTTTTGCCCGATAACGGGGGCTACCGCAAACGTTACTTTGTCCTAATCACGCGAAAACGCACTTTCCCGAACCTAAAAAACGGCAATACGCTTTCAGCCTACGGCGTATTTCTCTGTACGTTGTTTTTCGTCTTTCGGTACTCTTTTTCCGCTCGGATATTCAATTTTTCTTATTATATCACGCCAACGCGTAAAAATCAACTGTTTATCACTACTTTTTACGCCAATTCTTCCTTTTTAAAGAAAAGATTGGTAATTTTATATTCCGTCAACGCGCTTTGTTGCATTAACGGATTGAAAACTTTTTGTTCTAACAAATACGCGACGACGACGTCCTTTTCCACCGCGAAATCCAATTCGTAATCGCAAAGCGCCAACAAAACTTTTAAATCGTCGATGGTAAGATGCGACGTAAGCGCTATGGTAAACAGCAAGTTTTTCGTCGGCAAATAATCCCCTTTACAAATCCCTTTCCAAATTTTCGCTTGGATTTCTAACTGTTCTCCCACTTCGTCCGTCGTTAAATTGTATTTGGACAATATCCCTAAAAACGTCTTTACAAAGCCGTATTGGGAATATTTATTGCGCATACGCGCACCGAATTTTAAAGGCACGAACGTAAAAGAAAAGGTTTTATCCACGATTTGCGTTTTTAACTTCGCGAGAATTTCCGTTTTCTTTTCTTGCGTAGCCAGTCGCATCGTGTTTGCAGGCAACGTGTAAGCGTACGTTCTTCCGTCCGCGCGCACTTCCGACGCGTGCATTTTCGGCATACGGTATCCTTCCATTACGCAAAGTTTATCGTAATTTGCGTACTTTTCGCAAAAATATTCGTCTAAATCAGCGATAAAATCGTACATGTTCCTTGCTCCAATCAGCGGATTTCTCGTATATTATACCACACCTTATATAAAAAAGCAATCGTTTTCGTTTCATATGCGCGTTTCCTTTTTCGCTTGTTTTTTTGCTTTTGATACAAATAAATGTGCTTTTTTTGCAAAATATTGTGAAAACAACAAAAAAGTTTACATTTTTGCTTGATTTTTTTTCAGCTTTATGATAAATTTGTAACAAGATTATTTTTACGGAGCAAACCAATGAGAAGAGAACGTATTCAACAAATCACCGATTTAATTGATAAACGTGGAAAAATATCTTTAAAACAACTGCACGAATATTTCCCCGACCTGTCTTTTATGACGTTGCGTCGCGATTTATTTCTTTTGGAAGAACAAGGGAAAATTATTCGCGTTCGCGGTGGCGCTATGTCCGTAAAAGACGTACAAAAAACGTCCGGCGTACCCTATACGAAAAAAACGACTATCCACACCGACGAGAAAATCGCAATCGCCAGCAAAGCGGCAAGCTTAATCGACGAAGGCGCGTCCATTTTCCTTGATGCAGGCTCGACGGCGTTATATTTAGCAAAAGAAATGCCCGACGTACCTTGCAACGTATTTACCAACGGTCTTGCCGTAGCCACCGAGCTTTGCAAAAAGAAAAACGTAACTGTCAATTTGTTGGGTGGAACGCTGATTAAAGACAATTTATCGACGGCATCTTCTCTCTCTTCTATGTATTTTGCCGATTCCAATTTCGAATTGGCGATTATTTCCGCTGCGGCATTCACTCCCGAAAACGGGTTTTCGTGCGGTTCGCAAGTGGAAGCGGATATGTTTAAAATCGTCCGCAAAAAAGCGAAATTTACGTATATGATGTTAGATAGCTCGAAAATAGGAAAAATCAAACCGCACACTTTCGCAAGATTGGAAGATATCCACGTGCTTATCACCGACGAAGCGTTCCCCGAAGGTTTGAAAAACGAATTAAAATCAATGGATATTATCGTAATGTAAACGAAAAAAAGCGTTAAAAACGGCGAGAGATTCTCGCCGTTTTTTATTTCATCTCGTACATACCCCCTTGAAAACACAAAAACGGGCAAACGCCCGTTTTTTATAATTCTAATTCTATACAATCCATAACATTTTTTTCTTCTTTATATTCTTGCATAATTTTTCGAATCCCCATAATATCTTCGGAAATTCTATCTAATGACTTTACGATATTTTCTTGTGTAAATTGTCGCGAAGTGTTCTTTGTACTCCAATTTTCACACACGCCTTGTCCGTTAATAATTTCTTTAAATACTCTACACGTTCCTTTATTCGTTTTTATAAAGGTGTCTACACACTTTTCATAATACGCGCGAAAATTCCCACAATTCTCGCAACTTTTTAATTTTTTCGACATACTTTTCTCCTTGCATATGATTGATATTATTATATCATATATTCCTTTAAAAAATATCCCGATTTGGCATATGCTAAATAATTATAAAGGAACACCCCACTTATTCGAAATGAATAAGTGGGTGGTTTTCTTGAAAAGCGGCAATTACCTATCCTCCCAGCAATACCTTGCAAGTACTTTCGGCGTAAAAGAGCTTAACTTCTGTGTTCGGAATGAGAACAGGTGGGACCTCTTTGCCATCATCACCGCTATGGTTATATATTCCGCTCTCGCGGTATACATACGTTTTTATACGTCTTTTTGAAAAGACTAACAACAAGGCAATGCCTTGACCAATCCTTTCTATCACGTTCATTCGCTTGGATTGTTTTATTCGTCAGCCTTCTTCTTTGAAAAGACTAACAACTACATAGCAAATATTTTTTCGTACGCTTTTGCAAAATCTTTATTTTTTCTTTTTGTGTGCTCGTAAAAATTATAGAATCTTTTTTCGAAAAGATTTCGTATATTCAAGTCTTACCTTTCAATTATCCTTTTTCAGTAAAATTGAAATCAAGCCCTCGACTTATTAGTATCGGTCAGCTTTACATTACTGCATTTACACCTCCGACCTATCAACCTTGTTGTCTTCAAGGAGTCTTACTAGCCTACGCTATGGGATACCTTATCTTGAAGCGAGTTTCACGCTTAGATGCTTTCAGCGTTTATCTCAACCGCACTCCGCTACCCTGCTATGCCGCTGGCGCGACAACAGGTGCACAGTTGGTGCGTTCATCCCGGTCCTCTCGTACTAAGGA
>JAZNIR010000090.1:0-8130 GCA_045577595.1 Candidatus Scatosoma sp. | reverse complement strand
TGATAAAATAATATTCGTAAATCGGTTGTGCAAACCGACACGAAAAATTTGCTCATCATTTTCCCCCTTATCATATAGGTAAACGCCTTGAAGTCGCAAGATTTCAAGGCGGTTATCCTTTTGCGGTGAGCCACCGCAGGCAAGTTTTTCTATTCAAATCCTTTTACAACGCATATCCGCTGTTTTTCAAAGCGCCTACGACGGCGTTACAAAGCTCTTCGCAAACGGTTAAATCACCCGCTTCCACCATTACGCGCACGAGCGGTTCCGTGCCCGATTTCCGCACCAAAATCCGTCCGTCGTTTCCAAGCGCCTTTTCCGCCTTTTTAATTTCCGCTTGCACCGCTTCGTCGGCAAGCGCTTTTTCTTTATCGCTAACGCGGACGTTTTTTAACGTTTGCGGATAGGCGAGCATTTGCCCCGCCAAAGCGGAAAGCTTGCTCTTTTTATCGAGCATTGCTTGCATTACTTTCAAGCTCGTCAAAACGCCGTCCCCCGTCGTGGCGTATTTGGAAAAGATGATATGCCCCGATTGCTCCCCGCCTAAAATAAATCCTTTTTCCGCCATACGCTCGTACACGTATTTATCGCCCACCGCCGTCTTTTCGTACGCGACGCCGATTTCGTCGAGCGCTTTATACAAACCGAAATTGGACATCACCGTCGTAACGAGCGTATTGCCGACGAGTTTTTCCTTTTCTTTCATATACCGCGCGTAAATATACATAATTTTATCGCCGTCAACAATTTCCCCGTTCTCGTCCACACATAAACAGCGGTCGGCGTCGCCGTCGTAGGCAAAACCCACGTCCAACCCCTTTTCTTTCACAAGCGCTTGCAAATTTTCGATATGCGTCGAGCCTACGCCGTCGTTAATATTCGTGCCGTTTGGTTGCGCGCCCGTCAAATAGGTGGTTGCGCCCAGCGCGTCGAACACCGCTTTGGCAATCGTCCAAGCGCTCCCGTTCGCGCAGTCCAAGCCCACTTTCCAACCCTTAAACGAATATACGCCCAGCGAAATTAAATACCCTACGTAACGGTTACGTCCTTCCACGTAATCCACCGTTCTGCCGATATTTCCGCCCGTCGCGTAAGGTATTTCCGTATATTTTTCCCCGAAAACTTCCACTTCGCCGTCTAAAAAATTTTCCACGAGCGCGATTACGTTTTCGTCCATCTTCTCCCCGTCGCCGTTGAAAAGTTTGATGCCGTTATCGCAAAAAGGATTGTGGCTGGCGGAAATCATAATCCCGCAATCAAAGCTTTCCGCGCGCACGACGAACGCCACCGACGGCGTCGTAGTTACGTGCAACAAATACGCGTCCGCGCCCGTCGATACGATACCGCCCGATAAGGCGTATTCGAACATATACCCCGAACGGCGGGTGTCTTTCCCGATTACGATACGCGCCCGTTCGCGCCCTTCCCGTTGCGCTTTTTGCGTAAAATACCAACCTAAAAACCGTCCCACGTCAAACGCGTGTTTTGCCGTTAAATCTTTATTCGCTTCCCCACGAAAGCCGTCCGTACCGAAATATTTGCCCATTTATTTGTTCTCCTTTTTTACGATTACGCCACCCGTTTTTACGATACAATTTTCTTCCACCACCCCCCGCACGCAAGAAAGCGGATAAATTTGCGCGCCTTTTCCTATCACCGTCGCGGGGTTTAACACGCTGTTACAACCCACTTCCACGAAATCCCCGACGAACGCGCCCGCCTTTTTCAAGCCGGTGGGGATTTGTTCGTCCTTGCCTTTCACGACGGTAAGCGTTTTATCCGATTTGACGTTCGACGTAATCGCGCCCGCGCCGAAATGCGCGCCGTAGCCCAAAATACTGTCGCCGATATAATTATAATGCGGTACTTGCACCTTATCGAATAAAATCACGTTTTTAAGCTCGGTGGAATTGCCCACTACGCAATTTTCCCCAATCAACGCGCTACCGCGAATAAACGCGCCTTGCCGAACTTCCGTATTCGCGCCGATAATACAAGGCGCGCCCAAATGCGCCGTCCGCGCGATTTGCGCCGTTTTATGCACCCAAACGCACGGGAAAATTTCGTCGTATTCGTTTTTATCCAATTCCCCGCCAAGCGCCACGATAAATTCCTTTATCCCACCGAGCGCTTCCCAAGCGTAGGTAAACTTTTCAAGATACGCTTTCGCTTGCGTATGCGATAAATCGTATAAGTCTTTGATTTTGTACATTCCTATTTCTCCTTAACCTTTCGTTGATTTTTATTATAAAGGTATTTTTTTACAATTTCAAGCGTTTACACACAATTTTTTATTTTTACCGTTTTTTGTGCATTTCTTTCGGTTTATTGTGTTATTCTTTCATTTTTTTGTGTTTTTATTTCATTATTTTTTGGTTATTTTTCGTTTTTTGCCTTTTTACAAAAATAAAAAACAAATATTAGAAACAGTATGCGTCGTTTAACAAGCTATTATTTATTATAATAGCGTAGTAAGATTTTTGTGCGGAAACGAAGAAAAACGCGGACTGTGGAATTTTCCACAATCCGCGTTTTATCCGCTTTTTTTATTTTATTGCTCCGCTTTATGGATTTCCGCTTTCGCGCGCAAATAATATGCGTCCCACTCGCTTTCGGAAAGTTTCGTTACGTCCCTATTCTCTTGCAAGGCGTATTCTTCCGCAAGGGTAAAGCGCGCACAAAAACGTTCTACGCTCTCTTTAAGCGCCTTTTCGCAATCGCAACCCGCTTTTCTGCCCACGTTTACGCACGCGAAAAGCAAATCCCCCGCTTCCTTTTCTATCCGCGTTTTATCCCCGCTTGCGCGCGCCTCCGTAAATTCGGCAAGCTCTTCTTGCATACGCGCCGTCGCCGATTCCACGTCCGCAAAATCCATACCCGCTTTGCCCGCGCGCTTGCCCACCTTTTGCGCCCGCATTACGGCGGGGAAACATTTCGGCACGTCGTTGACGGCTTTGGCGTAGGTGTCTTGATTTTTCTCGGTCATCTTGTTCTTTTCCCAAACACCGAGCGCGGAATTTTCGTCGCCCGCTTTGTCTTCGCCAAAGACGTGGGTGTGCCTTGTAATCAATTTTTCGCAAATTCCCGTTAAAATATCGGTGAGCGTAAACGCCCCCGTTTCTTCCTTTAAAACGGCGTGGAAAATCGTTTGCAACAACAAATCGCCCGTTTCTTCCAATATTTTTTCGTCGTCCTTTTGGTCGATAGCGTCCACCAATTCGTACGCCTCTTCTACGGCGGACATTTTAATACTTTCGCTCGTTTGCACCCTATCCCAAGGGCAACCGTTCGGTTTACGGAGTCGCACGATAATTTCTTGTAAATCGGCAAGGGTAAAGCGTTTTTTATCCAGAAGTTCCACCCCGTCGATGGCAACGGCGGACGAATAATCGTACTTCTTTTTTCTGTCGATTTCGTATAATTTTACTTTGGAAACGTCCTTTCCGCATATGTATTTCGCGTCCGTTTCGTCCCCGAAAAGCTCGGTAAGCAACAGCTTGCAATCGCTTGCAAGCGCGCTATCGTCCATATCGTACACGATTAACGGCAACGTAAGTTCGCCCGATTTCGCCCGTTCGGAAAGTTCGTAGGCGGAAACGGCGGAATAGGAACAAGATTTAAAATTCGCCTTGCTCGCAATCGCGCCGATTTTGGAAACGCCGTCGATAATTTCTATTTTGCCCCGCTTTTTCGCAAGCAACGCTTTCACCGAATAATCTTCGCTCGCGCTTCCGTCGACGAGATACACGGCGTTTTCGCCTGCGTTTATCACCGCTTTGGCTAAATTTTTTGCAAGCGTTTCAAAGGAACGGCTTTTTTCATACACCCAATCGAGCGTTTGATGCGCCACCCCCAAATCCAACACCGATTGATAGGAACGGGTGTTTGCCGTGCGGACGAGAATCGGAAATCCCGCCCTTTCCGCTTGGCGGATTTTTTCTTCTCCGCGTTTCGTTAAATCTCCGCGTTCTACCCCAAGTCCTACAACCGTTATCATACCTTTTCTCCTGCCTTTTTCTTTTTGTTTTTGGATACGTATAGATTATACAACAAATCCAAAAGAAAAGCAACCAAATAACCCAAGTTCGTCGCATACGCCACCGCAAAAACCGAACGCACGGCGCGTCGGAACAATAAACAGTACGCGCCCGTTTTTACAAGCACGGAAACGAGCATCGCCACCGCCCCGTATTGCGGTTTGCCTTGCGCCGTCAAACACGCCGAAAGGGTTTGAACGAGAGAAAGGGTAAACGCGCTAAGCGCCAACGCTTTGGTAAGCGACGTTAAAATTTGCAACTGTTCGCCCGATAAACTTCTAAACACCACTTGCACCGCTCTTTCGGCAAACAGATACATACCCAAAGAAATCGGCAACGCAATCGCCACCGTCAAACCGAGCGCGTAAAAAATGCGTTTGCGAACGCTTGGTTTTTTCTTTTTTCCGTCTTTCCGTTTATCCCCCGTTTCCGTTTCCTTTTCCGCTTTCGCTTGGGAAACGGCGGGTACGCTTGCCACCGCCACGCCGTAGCACACGGAAACGCAAAGATTCATAATCGTAATCGCGCCACCCGAAAACAATCCGTACAGCGCCACCCCGTCTTGTGCGAATCCGTTTAAAAAGCGAACGACCAAAACACTGTCGATAAGGTTGGAAAGGGGCAATAAAATCGACGAAAAGGTAACGGGTATGCTCAACCGTAAAATATCTTTCATCTTATACTTACCCCCGTCCTTTTCCGCGTGCAACGACATATTTTGCAAGGGTAAACGGCGCTGTTCACGGCGATACAGCCATATCATTAAAAGCAAAGCGACAAGTTCGGATATAGAAACGGCAAGCAGTAAAAACACCACCGCTTTGGCAACGTCGCTACGAAAAAGGCGGGCAAGCAACAGCCCGATTGCCACCTTGACGACTTGTTCGACGACTTCCGAAAGGGCGGTGGGAAACATATTGTTTTTGCCTTGAAAATATCCCCTATACACCGAAATTGCCGACACCAAAAACACCGACGGCGCAAGCGCGAAATATCCCGCCGTAACTTCTTTGCTGTTTTGCATACGCGCCAAAAAAGGCGCAAGCGCTATCATCAGCGCCGTCCCCACAAGCCCTACGACGACGAATAATTTCATTGCCGTTTTAAACAGCGGTTTTACCGTTTGTTTTTTGCCGATACGCTCGGCGGTGAGCTTGGCGATAGACGACGGAATTCCCGTCGCGGATACGGTGAGCAAAATACAATACACGGGATACACGATTTGATACAGCCCCATTCCGTACCCGCCGAGAATATTCGTCAGTGGAATACGGTACAGCGCGCCGATAATCTTCGCGATAAATCCACCGCCCGCAATCAACACCGCGCCTTTTAAAAATCCGCTCTTTCCGCCTTTTTCCCGATACGCGCGCCCGCGTTTTTTCCCCGCTTCCCGCATAGAAAATCCCCCCTTTCGCCTTTTTACAGTTTGCTTAAAAGGGGGGAATAATATACCGTTTTTCATTTTTCAATCGCCGTTTTGCGCCAAGCGAAAACTTTGGTTTTGCATATAAGACGGCTTGGATTAGTCAACACCGTATTTCGACAGCTTGGGTTAGAACCGAGAAAGACAAGGCGCGCGAGGAAAACCTGAGGGCGTTTACTTAAACGTAAACAACCGAAGGTTGCCACAGCGCAACGCCGTATTTCGACGGTTATAAGCCAAGCTTACTATCGTTCGTTGAAACGCTCGATAATATCCAAAAACTCTTCAAAGCGGTATAAATCTTCCGCCGAATAATAATCTATATAAATTCTGCCTTTCTTGTCGTTTCCAATCAACGAAACTTTCGTGCGGTACACCCTACGCATACGCTCGACGAGCGCTTTCAATTCTTCGCTTTTCGCCGCCACTTTCGCTTCCTTTTCACGGCTTAAAATTTCAGGGGGCGTCAAATACGCTTTCACCGCCCGTTCCATTTCCCGCACCGAATATTCGCGGGTAATCGCTTCTTGGGCAAAGGCGTACTGCTTATCTTTGGGCACTTTCACAAGCGTCCGCGCGTGCCCCGCCGAAAGCTTTCCGCTTTCAATCAAGCCAAGCACTTCGGGTTCGAGCGTTAAAAGGCGCAAGGTGTTGGCGACGGCGGGACGGGATTTGCCGATAAGCGACGCAATATCGTCTTGCGTGAACGAAAATTCTTCTATCAGCCGTTTCATCAAATACCCTTCTTCCATCGCGCCCAGCCGTTCGGTTTTCAATTTTTCCAGCACCGAAAAACATTCCGCATTCTTTTGCGAAAAGGCGTACACGCGCACGGGAACTTCCTTTACGCCCGCTATCGTCAGCGCGTAGAAATCCCGTTCGCCCACCAATAAATCGAAACGCCCGTTTGCTTTTTCGTTGACGGAAAGCTCCACCGCGCCGTTCAGCATAAAATAGGTGGCGCGTGTTTTTAAATCCTTTTTTTCAAACGCGTCAATCGTAACGGCGGTGTCAATCAACGAGAGTGGCACCGTCTTTTTTGCAAAGCGAACGTCCAAATTTCCTTTCTTTTTGCGTTTCATTCCCCGTTTCTCCTTATTCGCCCTTTTCCGTTAAAACAAGGGCAAGCAAAATCCGCTTGCCCCGTTTTTTATTTTTTACTCGTTATCGCCCGTTTTTTCGTCCGATTTTTCTTCGGATTTTTCTTCCGCTTGCTCGGTTTCGTCCGCAACGATATGCTCTTTGGACGGATTGGTCATTGCAAGGAAGGGGTTCGTTTTGTGCGTACCTTCTTTTTCTTCCATATACGCAATTACTTCTTTATAATCCGCGCCTTTCATAAGCATTGCCACTTCTTCGGTGTAAATCGTTTCCTTTTCCACCAGCACCCGCGACATATTGTCCATAATCGAACGGTTTTCTTTCAAGAGCTTGGTTGCCCGTGCGTGCGCTTCGCCAATCAAACGGCGGATTTCGTCGTCAATCGCGCTTGCCGTTTCTTGCGAATACCCACCGCGACTTTGTTGCCCGTATTCCATACCCATAAACACCGGTTGGTCGGAATCGTACGCCACCAAGCCGAGCTTGTCGCTCATACCCCATTGGGTAACCATTTTCCGCGCCAACGCGGAAACGTGTTGTAAATCGGCGCTTGCGCCCGTCGTTACGTCTTGAATAACGAGTTCTTCGGCAACGCGCCCGCCAAGCGACATACAAATATTGTCAATCAGCTTGTTGTACGAAACGTCGTTGTCGTCCGTTTCGGGACGAGTCATCGTGTAGCCCGCCGCTCTACCGCGCGGGATAATCGAAACTTCGTGTACGGGGTCGCAATGCTTGCAAAGGCAAGCCAGCACCGCGTGTCCCGCTTCGTGATAGGCCGTACAGCGTTTGTCCGATTCGGTTACGACGCGACTCTTCTTTTGCGGTCCCATAAGCACCTTGTTAATCCCGTCGTATAATTCGAGATTACCAATCGTTTTCTTGCCCGCGCGCGCCGCTAAAATCGCCGCTTCGTTTAAAAGGTTGGCAAGTTCCGCGCCCGAAAAACCTGCGGTAATCCGCGCCACCGTTTTAAAGTTCACGTCCGCCGCCATCGGTTTGTTCCGCGCGTGCACTTTGAGTATTTGTTCTCTGCCCTTTACGTCGGGAAGATTTACCATAATTCTTCTATCAAATCTACCGGGACGGAGCAACGCGGGGTCGAGAATGTCTTCGCGGTTGGTTGCCGCCATTACGATAATCCCTTCGTTGGCTTCAAAGCCGTCCATTTGCACGAGAATTTGATTCAGCGTTTGTTCTCTTTCGTCGTGTCCGCCACCAAGCCCCGCGCCACGTCTACGCCCTACGGCGTCGATTTCGTCGATAAAGATAATACACGGTTGATTTTTCTTCGCCATATCAAACAAATCGCGTACCCGTTTTGCGCCCACGCCGACGTACATTTCCACGAAGTCCGAACCGGACACCGAGAAGAACGGCACGCCCGCTTCGCCGGCAACCGCCTTGGCGATCAGGGTCTTGCCGGTGCCGGGAGGGCCAACCAGCAGCGCGCCCTTGGGCAGCTTGGCGCCGATTTCGGTGTATTTACGGGGATTATGGAGAATATCAATGATCTCCTGCATGGATAAGTCGGATCGTAGCCATGTCGTTCTGTGAGCCAAGGAG
>JAZNIR010000089.1:0-6663 GCA_045577595.1 Candidatus Scatosoma sp. | reverse complement strand
ATCTAACACTTCTTGCCACGCGGGGCAATCCCCGTATTTACCGAAGAACGGACATTCTTCGTGGTATTTATTTCCTTTGTATTCTTCCAAAACAACACGGTCGCCGACTTGGAAATTTCTATCGTTGAAACGGACTTCAAAAGGCTTGCGCCCGTCAATCACCGCTTGGAAGTATTCCGGACGGATTTTTAAATAATGCGTCATTCTTCCGTCCCCCTTTGCGCTTCTAACAATAATTCGTTTTTCTTGTTTACCGCTTGCTCTTCGTAGAAAAAATACATTTCCGCGTTCGCACCGCCAAGAATAGCCGTTATGTAACTTTGCCAACGTAAACGCCGAATCCGAACGGAAAATTTATTAAACTTCGATTTATACGCGATTACGTGCCAAACGTACACATTTTCTATCATACACAACGTTTCAGGGACGATTCTTTTATAAAACTTTTCCAACGCTTGCGCCTTCGAAGGGGCTAAACGTTCAATTTCCAAAATGAGCGCTTGAAATTCTTCGTTACTCATTAAAGAAAGTTGCAAAATCGCATTTTGCCGTGTCGTCATCTTTCCACCTCCACGATTTCGAACGACATATGCCCGCTTTGCACACTGTCCGAAAATTGTTTTTCAAGCTGCGATTTCATAAACTCTGCGCCTTCGCGCGTGTCCTTGTGCGGGGTTAACAGTAAATACCCGCCCTTTGCCTGCGTTGTCATCTTCACTTTGAACATAAACCTTTTTTCTCCTTTTTTTTAATTTTTTTCTTTTTTAACCTTTAAAGCCCGTCCCCCAAGCGGCGGGGGACAAAGCCCAAAGGTTTATGTTGCTCTTTTCGGGGGGTGAACCCGTCCAAAGCATATATCCCACGTGCACGCTTCCGCTTTCGCTGCACGTTTCGTACGATTGGAAGAATAAAAACCGTTTCTGTCGGCTACCCTTTCGACAAAAACGGTTTTTTCTTCTTATCTTGTTTGCGACGTTCGCCCCGTTCCGCCATACCCAAATTAAAGGAGTTTTTTTGAGTTCGGCGACGACGTCGATTAAGATACTTTTTTGTAGGTAGCCTATGAATTTACACCCTTTCGGGTTGGCGGGGATTAACGCACCCCGCCGTTTACGTTTTTGGAGATATTCGACAATGGCAAAATTGCCGATTATCCTTTTAATTCCTTTTCTTTTTCCCTCGTTTGTGATATAATATAATTCTCTCAAAAAAATATTAAAAAAGGAGGTATGTTCGTTTGAAAGAAAAGAAATCGTTTTCTGTTTTTACTATTTTTGGCAAAATAGTATTGGTTGTCTTCTTCCCTGCCTATCTCGCCATAATCCTTGTTTTTCATTTGCTTGGATTTCTTTTCGATTTAATTTTCTGTGCACTTGATAAAGAAGAATTAGATGAAACAAGTGCTTCTACACGAAAACGTGATAGATTTGAAAATCGAATTAAAAATCTTGGCAATAGTTTAATGGACTATTTAAAATTAATTGTTACATAACCTTTCAAAGAAAGGACGAGTAAGTTACCGCTTATTCGTCTTTTTTTGTTCTTCGGAAAAACGGTTGCCTTAATTTTTCTAAAATCGACTCTGGCTCTTCTGCTGTTACGATTCGTTTATCTTTCCCGTTCCACTTGCACCGTAACGTTACAATCGTTTCCGTCGATTTCAAATCCTGCACAACGGAGATTATGTCGCTTTGTTTCACGATTACGTAATGCGGATTTCCTTTTTTGTCGATAGCTAAAAAATCAATCATAAACCTTTTCCTTTAACGCTCGCAACGGGCGTTTTTCTTTGCGTTAAACGCATTCTTTTGCCCCAAAATCGCAAAAGTTTTGATTCCTTTACGTTTCACTGTTTTAACGATAAAATCGCCATTTCGGTGAATTTTAATTATATAATATCACTGTTTCGGCGAATTGTCAACAGTTTTTCGCCTTTTTGTTGAAAAAAAATTTTTCACAGCTTACAATAAAGCTATGAAAAATCTAAAATTATTACGTAAAAGCGCAAATATGACATTACAACAACTTGCAACCGTACTTAATACAAGTACGCAAGTTCTTTCACGGTATGAACGCGGAGAACACCAAGCCGATTATGCCACACTTCAAAAAATCGCACGATTTTTTAATGTTTCTATCGACTACCTACTCGATTTTAAATCCGCCGTAACACCTACGGACAGTCTAACCGCACAAGAAAAATTATTAGTAGGCTATTTCCGAACGCTCCCTGTTGACCTTCAACACCGAGCGGAAATATATATGCAAACACTTTCCAAATTAACTTTGGAGGAACAATTTAACCCCCACCATTAAAATTAAAAAGTAAAATTAGGAGAAATTTTTATGGAAGATTTAAAAGATACTTCTTGCCAAAATAATATACTTATTCAAAAAAATGTTTTTCTTACTTTATATCGTATGAATAATTCAATTGATATGGAAGAACTGAAACTTTTTTTGCATTTTCTTCAAACCAATAAGACATCAAATTTATACAGAAATATAAAAAAAAGTGTTGATGAAAAACTTGATAATCAAACTTGGACATTTATACAAAACAAATGCAAAAAATCTAAAAACAATATTTTTGACATAAAACACCCTATTTCCCCACAAAAAGATGAAGCGGACTTTTTACAGTCTTTTAACTCTCGCGCTATACAAAATCTAAAAGCTGTAAACCTATATTTGGTAGCTTCACACGCCGTTTTTAAATTTATACTTAAACACATTAATTCGGTAGAACTTTAAATTTAAAAGCACAAAAGATTTCTTGCGAAAATTTATCTTGATAAATTTCGCAAAATTTACTTTGTTGTAAAATTGATTTTTTAAGGTATAATTCCCCTATACAACAAATAGGAGAATTAAATATATGAATTTTGAAAATCAAGAAAAAATCAATACTGCACTAAAACACTTAAAAAACGCCTACGAAGAAATAAGCGCAGGCGTTTTGATTTTAAACGAATTGATTGGAATATATGATTCGATAAAAGATTTTAATACTTATATTTCCAACGTCGCAAAGGGGGTGGAATCGGAAGAAAAAGAGTTTGAAAAAATCAGCGAAACAAAGGGCGTTGTAATTTTTTCAGAAAAGGAGATTTTACAAATGCCAAAAAACAAAAGGAATTACTTCCGCATTGCCGGAAGAAAAGTATCTTACAGAAAAACAATTCACGGTGTATTCGAGCTTCGAAAGCAAATCGACGGAATACAGTACTACGGCGCGTCAAGGAATTTAAAAGAAGCAAAGGAACGTTTCATCGAAGATTTAAAATTGCGTAGCGACATTGAAGAACGGTTGCAAGAAAGCCTTAAACGGGCCAAAGGCACGGTTGCGGAAAATATCGCTTCCGCCCCTTCTGCTATTCCCGACGTAGAATCTTACGCATACGAATATTTGTTTAATTTTAAAAAGCCGAATATTTGTGCTCGCGCTTATCGCGGATATGAAAACGTTGTAAAAAATCATATTGCGACGGCGTTCGGCGACAGCGGTTTAGACGAAATCACGGCAACCGATTGCCAGCGTTTATTAAACAAGCTACGGGAAGAAGGCAAAAAGAGAACGGCGGAAAGCGTCCATTCTCTTTTGAATTGGATATTCGCTGCCGCCGTTGCCGACAAGTATATAACGCATAATCCTATGCTTTCCGTAAAAATTCCAAAGCACAGGCGCACGTCAGGCAATCAAATCCCGCGTGAAATCGTCGCCGAATTTTTAAGAAATCCGCCAAAGCGGAAATACGATGCACTTTTGCGGTTTATGCTTTTTACGGGTATTCGCCCTTGCGAAATCGAAAGTGCCGTATTCGAAGGCGACTTCGTAACGATTAAAAACGCGAAACAACGTGCAGGCGAAGACGCGACGTTCCGGCGGATACCGTTGCACTCAAAAATTCTCGGAGAAGTTGACGAAATCAAACGTTTAATTCACGGACACCTTGACAAAGTGCGTTTGGCTTTCCGAAACAGTTTCCCCGACGGCTACCGTTTATACGATTTACGGCACACGTTTACTTCGAGAATGCAAGAATGCCACGCGTCGAAAGAGTACGTCGACTACGTAACGAATCACGTTGGCGTGCAAAACGTTACCGCGCGCGTGTACACGCATTGGAGCGACGAATTCCAACGGGAGCAAATCGAATTGTTGTACTTCTAAACCCAATTTTACACCCAAAAACTTTTACATAAGAAGCAAAAGAAAGCAAAAAAACGGGCATTTTTAAGCGTTTTTTGCTCAAAATTGCCCGTTTTTGGTGCGGTCGACAGGAATTGAACCTGCATGGAGTTACCCACAAGATCCTTAGTCTTGCGCGTCTGCCAGTTCCGCCACGACCGCGTTAACGTACATAATTATATATCAACCCGTCCCGTTTGTCAACTTATTTTATCCCTTCTTTTGTAAAATTTTAAAAAATTTTTTCATTTTTTCGGCGCCTTTTTGCATAATACCCTTTTTCTCGCTCACAATATTTGTAAATGGAGGAATTTTATGAAAGCAACGGGTATTGTTAGAAGAATCGACGAGCTGGGCAGAGTGGTAATCCCAAAAGAAATTCGTCGCACGCTTCGTATTAAAGAGGGCGACCCCCTTGAAATCTTCACCGACCGCGACGAACTGATGCTTAAAAAATATTCGCCGATTGCCACGTTGGAACGTTTTAGCAAAGCAACCGCGCGCTCTTTGAACGATTTAAGCGGTAAGCTTACCGTTATTTGCGACACGGACGGCGTGTTACACGCCGTAGGCGAAGGTAAAAAAGAACTCGACGGAAAATCTTTGTCGGAAGATATGGAAAAAATCTTAAAGGAAAGAAGAAGTTATATCGCCAACGCGGTGGACGGCGGAGATATTCTCCCCTTAACTTCTTCCCGTGAAGAAGGCGTTACGGCGCAAATTATCGTGCCTATCGTTTCGGGTGGCGATTGCTTGGGCGCAGTTGCCGTGCTCTCTAAAGAAGAAGGCGCGAAACTAAATGCAAACGAAATGAATTTAGCCCGCCTAACCGCCGATATATTAGCCAATCAATTTGAATAAATCGCAAATAAAAACGGGGTACGTATGCCGTTCGTCGCATACATACCCCGTTCGTTTTTTGTTTTTAACCGTTAAAACGATAAGTTTTCCAATAAGCCTTTGATGCTTTCCATACCCTTTTCCAGCCAAGGTTGTAAGTACGTATCGCACGCCTTAAAAAGTCCGCCCGAAATGCCGTCGCCCGTAATCAAACCGCCCAAGCGGAATAAATCGAAATAATACAGCGTGTACAAAATCGCGCCAACGGCAATCACCACCGCTACACCGATAATAAGGTATAAAACAACGGAAATCGCTCCGTCGGTAACCCGCAAAAATCCTACGCCTTCCACACCGCGAATCAACACTTTTAAAAGCGCGTTTATAAGCGCCAACGCAAGCACGGCAATCGCCGTGAGCAATATACCTGCCAAGATTTTTGAAATGACGTCCGCCAACATCGCTTTTGCACCAAGCTTTTCGATAAACGCCGAACATCTATCTACTATCGTGAAGAGAAATTTGTTTTCCCCTTCCATAGAAAGGGGGGAGAAGGGCAACCAAAAACATACGCCGACAAGCGCAAATCCGCCGACGAAGACGATAAGCGAACGCAACGTTTCTAAAAAGCCTTTCTTTCTTCCTACACCCGCCAAACCGATAATTATGCCGACAATCACGAAATCCAAAACGTATTTCCGTACGTATTTCAACGACCAAACCACCGCTTTATTTTCATAAATCACCGACATAACGCCCGTTTTTAAAGGCGTGGAATCCACCACCAAAAGCGCCGTCGCTACAATCACCGCCAACACGACGAAAACGTTTATCATACAAAGCAAACCGCCTAAAATCCGTCCGAAAACGGAGGGGGTGCGATAACCCTTTTTCACCAAAACTTTGCGTTTTCTAAAATCGTCGTAATCGTCGTAATCTTTATAATCGTCGTCGTACTCGATGCCGTATTCGTCCGTCGTGTACAAATCGTCCTTTTTCTTTTTCCACACCTTACGCGGGCGGAAAATCAAAGCGAAAACGCCTTGCAACGCCAACGCAAGCAACGCGCAAACCAACGCGATAGACATAGCGCAAACAAACGCCACCGCGCCTTCGTCCATCTTACCGTCTAACGCTTTCCAAAGCGGATTTTTATCCCCTAAAAACTTGTCGGTTATGAAAAATGCCACGCCTGCAAGCACCCAAACGAGCCCGCCCCAGCCGACTCGGCGCGCGCCTTTTTTTAATCCGATTAAAAAGGCTATCAATAAAATCACACCGCAAACGATAGCCACGCCAAGCGGAACGTGTTTTACAAACGTATTGGCAAGTATGCAATTTTTAAAATCCATAAGCGCGTTCTCCTTTTCATTCTATCCGTGCCACGCTTCACGCGCGCACATAAAAACAATCGCTTTCCTTTACTTATTGAAATTATCTTTCAGCGATACGATTTCCGAAAGCACCAACTTTCCGTTTTCGTCCGTGCATTTTTTATAATACCCGACGCGCATCAACTGAAACGCTTTGTTTTCTTCGCTTTCAAAAAGATACGGCTCGGCTTTGCCTTGATAGATGCGTTCGCTGTCGAGATTCATTCTTTCGCCGAAGTAAGTCGGATCGTAGCCATG
>JAZNIR010000088.1:0-1911 GCA_045577595.1 Candidatus Scatosoma sp. | reverse complement strand
GGCGACGTGCGCGCTATTTTAGGTAAGCACGGCGGTTCGATGGGCAACACCGGTTGCGTATCGTACAATTTTGATAATAAGGGTTATATCGTCGTAGAAAGAACGGTGGAACTCGACGAAGATACGATGACGGAATACGCGTTGGAAGCAGGCGCGGACGACGTTGTGGCAAGCGACGACGTGTACGAAATTTTTACGACGCCCGAAACGTTTTCGGATGTTAGAAAATACTTGGAAGATAAAAACGCGGAATTGATGGCGGCGGCGCCCAAAGGACGCAGAAATGAAGAAGAAGAGCCGAAAATCCGTTTCGTACAAGCGGAAATCGCTATGATACCGCAAAACAAAATCGAACTTCCCGCGGATAAAGTGGCAACGTTCGTAAAAATGGTGGACGCGTTGGAAGAACTCGACGACGTGCAAAACGTTTATCACAACGTAGAACTTCCCGACGAAGAAGAATAAGACAAATCAAAAAGGACGCTTATCGCAAGCGTTCTTTTTCTATATTTGTAGAAAAAAGACGAAAAAATCGCCTTTGTACACTTGCCTTTTTTTTAAGGTTTTGATATAATAGTAGCGTGGGGAGAAAAGGATTGAAAAACGAATGAAAAGGAAACGCGTTATGAACGACTTGCAAAAGAAAACGTACATTCTTTTATCCGCGCGCTCTTTGGGCGCGGTCGGTTTTCAAGGTGCGCCTATTTTGGGTGGCATAGCGCGCTTTTGCACGCAAAAAACGGAATAAAACGCAAGGGGTGCATAAATGCGCTCCTTTTTCGTTGAAAAATAAACCAAATAAACGGAGAGATGGTTATGAGCAAAGTTGGTATTTTAATGGGCAGTAAATCGGATTTTAACGTAGTAGAACCGGCTGTGAAAGTATTGAAAAAATTCGGGGTGGACGTAGAAGTGCGGGTTATCTCCGCGCACAGAACGCCTAACGAAGCGCACGAATACGCGGCGACGGCGAAAGAGCGCGGGATAGAAGTGTTGATTTGCGCGGCGGGTAAAGCGGCGCATCTCGGCGGGGTAATTGCGGCGTTTACGACGCTTCCCGTAATCGGACTTCCCGTAAAGACGGATATGATGGGCGGATTGGACAGTCTTTTGTCTATCGTGCAAATGCCGTCGGGCATACCCGTTGCGACGGTTGGCGTAAACGGTGGGGAAAACGCGGGGCTTTTGGCTTTGCAAATTCTCGGCGTAAAATATCCCGAAATTGACAAGCAACTCGTGGAATATAAAAAGGCGATGCAAGCAAAGATCAACGCGGACGACGAAGCGTTGCAAGAATTGCTTTAATCGCTTGAACAGTGTAAGCACACAGGCTTTGGAGGACGAATAATATGGCTGTGTTTGGTATTTTTGGAACGACGACGGAAAAAGTGGCGTCCAGCGCGTACTACGGATTATACGCTTTGCAACATAGAGGACAAGCAAGTAGCGGTATCGTAGTAAACGACGACGGGGTTTTCCGTTTGCATAAAGATAAAGGGATTGTAAACGAAGTGTTTACGCCCACCGTATTGGACGGGTTGGGGACGGGACAAATGGCGCTTGGTTGCGTATATTACGGCACGAGCGCAACGAAAGACCGTACGAATGCCGAACCAATGTTGGTAAACCACGTAAAAGGGAAAATGGCGATTGCGCACGATGGTAAACTCGTCAATTACGCGGAATTAAAAAAGGAGCTTGAATTACAAGGCGCGATTTTTCACACGTCTAACGACGTAGAAGTGATGTCGTACGTCATCACGAAAGAACGGCTTACCGCGCCGTCTATTGAAGAAGCAATCAACCGCGCGATGGATAAATTGAAGGGTGGATATTCTATGATAGTCATATCCCCGAGAAAATTGATTGCGGCGCGCGACGAAAACGGGTTACACCCCCTTTGTTACGGGA
>JAZNIR010000087.1:0-14718 GCA_045577595.1 Candidatus Scatosoma sp. | reverse complement strand
CACATCATAATCACGGTCGGGAGCTTGGACGAAACCTCTAATTTCGCGTTCTTCGAACCCATCAATGCAATGAGTTCTTCATTGACGATTTTTATAACCTGCTGTGCAGGATTGAGGGAAGATAAAATCTCCTGCCCGACTGCTTTTTCAGAAACTTCCGCGATAAACTGTTTCGCCACACGAAGATTGACGTCCGCTTCCAAAAGCGCCACGCGCACTTCGCGCATAGCCGTGCGGATTTCCAACTCGGTGAGCTTGCCCCGTTTGGTGAGTTTGGAAAATATATGATTTAACCGTTCGGATAATGATGCGAATAAAGCCATATTGCTCCCCTTTAATCGGTTTCCGTGCGCGCCGTCGCGCCCTTTTGCAAGCTTTCAATTTGCGCCTGCATTTTCTCCACCGTTTGCAAAAATCCCAATTTTTCTTCGTATTTTTCCAGCTGTTTTCTGCATTTTTGCAAACAGTCGGATACGCTTTGACGGGATACCCCTTTTTGTTCGGCGATTTCGCCCAAAGAAAGGTCGTAATTAAAATACAAATCGGACACTTCCCGTTGCGTTGCCGTCAACAGCGGAGAGTACAAATCCAGCAAGGCAATAAAATGCAAATCGTCTTTCATTTTTCGCCCCCTTTGCCGTTTTTGCTTTTCTATTATAGCGGATAAAAATACGGCTGTCAAGCATTTTTACTTGACAGCTTAAATTTTTTCTAAAATAATTGCAATAAATCGACGAGCACCGCAAATCCCAAAAGGAAAATAATCCCGATAAAGTGGATAATCGTTTCCACCTTGCGGTTGACGGGTTTTTTGCGTATCCATTCAATCAAACAGAAAATCACCTTACAACCGTCCAGCGCGGGAATCGGCAATAAATTGAACACCGCCAAATTGACGCCGATAAACGCCGAAATATTCAAAAACGACAACCAACCGCTCGACGCGGCTTGGGAAGTTACCGTTATCGTCGTAACCGGTCCGCCCATAGAACTGATGCCAAGTTTTCCCGTCAACAGTTCGCCAAGCGAGCGCAATATCGTTCCGCCGATTTTAAACGAATACACGAACGAACGCCCAATCGTTTCGAAAAATCCGTCTTTAACGGTGGTGGTGGAAAGTCCGCCCCCGCGCACCGTTTGTAAAACGAGCGAGCCGTCGTCTTGTTCCACTTCGCCACGCGCCGCTATGCCCAACGAAAAGAGCACCGAATCGGAATCGGACATATTCTTTATATTCACGTTTTCAAACAAAGTTACGGGCACGGTTGTTTCTTTGCCTTCCCGCAAAACGAGCACGTTTACGACGTCCCCTTTGCTTTTTCCGTCCAAAACTTTCGTGTAATCGGTGAGTAAATACATACTCTTACCGTTAATTTCTAAAATGATATCCCCCGTTTGCAAACCGCTTTCATACGTTTCCACCGCGTTTTGGTGGGGATTTTCGGCGGGCGGTTCGATTTTAATCACTTGATAGGTCGGTCTGCCCACCGTCGAAAACATAGCGATAATTAAAAACACCGCCAAAAGATAGTTCATAAGCGCGCCCGCAATCAATACGATTATCCGTTTCCAAGGGGGTTGGTCGTTAAACTTTTCCCCTTTCGGCTCGGGATAGTCCACCGCGCCGTCCTTTTCCGCCTTTTCTTCGTTCGCGTCGTACTTGCCCCCGTCCTTTTCGACGCTTTCCGCTTTTTCCGTCCATTCGGGGAAAGGCTCTTCTTCCTTTTTAGGCGTTTCTTCTTCAAAATCGTCTTCCCCGTCGAACGCGCAATATCCACCGAGCGGTATGATACGGAGCGCAAACACTTCCCCCGTCTTTTTGCTCCGCTTTTTAAAAAGCGCAGGGCCAAACCCAACGGAAAATTCGTTGATTTTAAAACCTAAAATTTTTCCCGCTACGTAATGCCCGAATTCGTGCACGGTAACCATAGCAAGCAAAATAACGATGGCAAGCACTATGCCCCCAAAGCTTTTGATTTTACTTGCAAAAGACAATAAATTTACCGTATTCAACTGCCGTCGCTCCTTGTTTCGCTATTTTCCCGCTTTCGTATTCTTGCCAAATTTATCTTTTTTCAATCCACTCGCTTGCGATTGCCCGCGCCCGCGCGTCCGTTTCTTGTAACGAGCGGTAATCGCCAACTTTTGCCCGTTCCATTTTTGCGAGCGTGCTTTCAATAGTGTCCGCAATTCCAAGAAAAGGTATTCTTCCTTGTAAAAAAGCGTGCACCGCCACTTCCCCCGCGCCGTTGAGCGCGCAAGGATAATTATCCCCCGCTTTGCCCGCTTCGAGCGCCGTGTCAAAGCACGGAAATTGCCCCTTATCCAAAGGCAAAAAGCGGATTGCGCCCAACTTTACGAAGTCCATAGGCGCAAGATTACATTCCAAACGGTTGGGATAGGTAAGCGCGAGTTGAATAGGCAATTCCATCGTCGGATAACTCATTTGCGCTATGATGCCGTTGTCGGCAAATTCCACCATCGAATGAATGATGCTTTCCGGTTGCACGACGGCGTGGATTTTTTCAAACGGACAATCGTACAGCCAACGCGCTTCAATCACTTCAAACCCTTTATTTAACAAAGTCGCCGAATCCACCGTGATTTTCGCGCCCATATTCCAAGTGGGGTGTTTCAGCGCGTTTTGCGGGGTTACCTTTTCCAACTGCTCTTTCGTATATCCGTAGAAAGGTCCGCCACTCGCGGTGATTATCAATCTTTTAAAGGGCGCGTTTAAACGGAAATTCAGCGCTTGCCAAAGGGCGGAATGTTCGCTGTCGACGGGCATTAGATTTATCCCCGTTTCTTTTACTTTCCGCATCACGAGTTCCCCACCGCAAACGAGCGTTTCTTTATTGGCAAGGGCTATATCTTTCTTTTCTTCCAAAGCTTTTAAAGAATATTCGAGTCCCGCAAAACCGGTTACGGCGATAAACGCCACGTCGCCGTAGCACACCGCGTCCAAAGCCGCTTGTTTACCGTAAGCAAACCGCACGCCCGCAGGAATTTCACCCGCTATTTTTTCACCTGCCGTTTCGTCGACGAGTACGGCGTACTCCGGCTTAAATTCCTTTACTTGGCGCAAAAACGCTTCCGAAGAAGCGTTTGCTACAAGACTTTTGATTTGAAATTTATCACCGTGTAAACGAACGACCGAACATACTTGTTTGCCAATCGAACCGGTTGACCCGATAAGGGAAATCGTTTTCATAATCTTTCCTTACCTTATATTATAATATGATATGCGCCATCAATCTTATGACGGCAAAACACAAATACACCACCATTCCCGCAAACAACGTGCCGTCGATACGGTCGAGCACGCCACCGTGTCCCGGCATAATCTTGCCCATATCTTTCAAGCCGACTTTGCGCTTTATACAGCTTTCCACCAAATCGCCAAACTCGGTGGCAACCGAGCTCAAAAGCCCGATAATAAGATAAATCGGCAACACGATATACGCTTTGTCAAAACTGCCCGCCACCGCGTTGTACACCGCGTATAAAATGCCCGCGCCGAGCATACCGCCTACCAAACCGCCTATTCCGCCTATCACCGTTTTATTAGGGCTTAACGTAGGCGCAAGTTTTTTAGGGAAATATTTGCGTAAAAATTTACCGAACAAGTACGCAAACGAATCGGCAAACGGCGAGATTACAAACACGAATAAAATCAACAAACGCGAATCGAACGCGTATTTTTCCAATGCGGGCAATTCGGGTACGTGATTAATCAGCACCAACAAACAAAGCAACAATACGGGGTACACCGCCGACAAAAAGGACGTGCCGATATTCTCTATCGTCGCCGTTTCGTGCGACACGACGAGCAAGGAAATAAGCGCCACCGCAAGCGCGAAAAAGCAAACGCTCGTTACGTGCAAACCGTAAGCAAAAAAGTATTCGCAAACGGCGCAAGCGGGCACGCATAAGGTGGCAAAAATCATTACGATTACCCTTTGCGCTTTCGTCGTTTTTTCTTTCGTCGCGCGAAGCATTTCAAACGTACCGATGATTGCAAACGCATAAATAAGTCCGTCGAAAAAGAAATCGTGCACGAATATTTTAAGCAGGTAAAACGCCACCAACACCGCGACGTACGCCGTACCCGTTATCAAGCGAGTTTTCATTGTTCTCTCCCTGTTTAGGATTTTTTATCTTCCGTTTTTAACTGTTCGTCCGTCTTCCCAAAACGACGGGTGCGGGTGGAATACCACTCGATTGCCTTTTCCAAATCTTTATCCGAAAAGGCGGGAAACATCTTGTCTGAAAAATACAATTCGGTGTACGCCGATTGATATAAAAGGAAATTGGAAAGACGCACTTCTTTTCCCGTACGAATCATCAAGTCGGGGTCGGGCACGTCCGCCGTATATAAAAGGCGGGCAAAGCTTTCTTCCGTAACTTTTTCCCCTTTTTCCACCGCCAAGTTGACGGCGCGCGCAATTTCCGCGCGAGAGCCGTAGCAAAGCGCTACGTTTATTCCCTTGCCTTGATAACACGCCGTTTTTTCTTCGGACGCGCGTAAAATTTCTTGCACGTCGTCGGGCAAAAGCGTCGTGTCCCCGATAATCCGCAGGCGTACGCCACGCGCACACACCCTATCCATGTACGAGATGAAATGGTTTCGGATTAAATTGTACAAGCCTTCCAGCTCGTCTTGCGGGCGTTTTAAATTTTCGGTGGACAGCGCGTAGACGGTTACGTAATTTACGCCCATATCGAACGCGCGCTCCATCAGCCCTATCATACGCTCCATTCCTTTTTTATGGCCAAAAGAACGGGGCATCAACCGTTTTTTCGCCCAACGCCCGTTCCCGTCCATAATAATCGCTATGTGCGCGGGGATTTTAATCCCCGCTTTTAATTCTTTCTTTAACATAAATTAAACGGACATCAATTCTTTTTCTTTTGCGGAAATAATGCTTTCGAGCGTCGACATATAGCCCGAAACGGTTTTTTCTACGTCCGCTTCACAGCCAGCCACTTCGTCTTCGGAAAGTTCTTTCGACGTTTTCAACTTTTTCAAAACGTCCATTGCTTCGCGACGGTGGTTACGGAGCGCCACTTTCGAATCTTCCCCCATCTTTTTCGCTTGTTTTACAAGTTCTTTTCTTCTTTCTTCCGTCATTACGGGAAAGGTAAGCAAAATTACGTTGCCGTTATTGACGGGCGTAATGCCGATATTCGATTGCAAAATCGCCTTTTCCACCGCTTTTAACAGCGATTTATCCCAAAGATTGATTTGTAAGGTACGCGCGTCTAACGTGGATACGTTGCCAAGTTCAATCAATTTGCTCATACCACCGTACGCTTCCGCTTCGATTTTATCGAGAATGTGGGGATTTGCTCTACCCGTTCGAATTGCGCCGTAGTCGCCTTCGAGCGCTTTAATCGTGTTTTCCGATTTGTCTTCGAGCTCTAACATCATCTCTTCTACTTTTTCGTTTTCAATCATATTCGTTTCCTTCCTTTTAAGATTTTTTACTATTTTATACTTTGATTATCGTGCCCAACTTTTCACCGCACACCGCGCGTACGATAGAATCGGGTTCGTTTAACCCGAACGCAAGCGTGGGAACGTTGTTTTCCATACACATCGTCGCCGCCGTAAAGTCGATTACTTTCAGCCCGCGATTGATAATGTCGGCGTAACGCAATTCTTCGTACTTTTGCGCCGACGGATTCGTTTTCGGGTCGGAATCGTAAATCCCGTCCACGTTTTTCGCCAACAACAAAATATCTGCGGAAATTTCGCAAGCGCGGAGCGCCGCCGCCGTGTCCGTCGAACAATACGGGTTGCCCGTACCGCAAGCGAAAATCACGATTCTTCCCATTTCAAAATGACGGAGCGCTTTTCTTAAAATAAACGGCTCGGCAAGCGACACCATATCCAGCGCCGTTTGTACGCGCACGGGCACGCCCCGTTGTTCGATAGCGTCCATCATAGCAAGCGAGTTCATTACCGTCGCCAACATACCCATATGGTCTGCCGTCGTTCTGTCCATATTCGTTCCTTGCCGTCCGCGCCAGAAGTTACCCCCGCCGATAACGAGCCCCACTTCCACGCCCATATTGTGGATTTTTACAATTTGTTCGACGACGGGCGCGATTACTTCGTGATTTAATCCGAAACGGTTGTCCCCCGCAAGCGCTTCGCCCGATAATTTTAACAGCACTCTTTTATAAATAGGTTGCATATATTTTCTCTCCTTTGTAACAGGTTTTTTTCGTATAAATTCCCGCCTTTTTATTATAGCATATTTCCCGTAAGAAAGCTATATAATTTTTTTACTTTTTACGGAAAATCTACTTTTTATTTTTTATTTTTTTCTGAAAGGGCAACGGCTCGCCCGATTTTAAATCGTAGCGCAAAGGCAGTTGTTCTTCTTCCAAACGCTTTTCTTGTAAGATAAAGAGCAATACGGCAAGCAACTCAAACGGCAACGGACAAAATTCTCCTGGATTGACTTGGCTCATTAAAAATACGCCGAGATAGGATACGCCGAGAACGAGCGACCAACGGCATTTTTTCGTAAACACGAGTTTCGTTCTGCCGATAAATTGATAGGCGTACGCAACGACGCCGATAAGCCCCATACTGCCGACGATTTGCGGAATCATCATATGATACCAAGTCATCGTGCCCGCTTTATTCATGTCTCCATATGAAATACTGTCGTCCAAAATCCCCGTTCCCACGAAAGGATTTTTAAAGAAGTTATCCACCGCTTCCCAAATCATTCTATCGCGGATACTACCTTTAATTGCGCCCTCTTGCGCAAATCCACCTTGAATAATGTCTTTCACAATATCCCAAAAAGCGATTAGCATCGCTACGCCGAGCACCGCGCAACAAGCAAATTTTATCCATTTTACCTTATTCGTTTCCGAATCGAATATCCAAAACAGACAGCAAACGACGAGTTCCAGCGCGCCGAATAAAAATCCCCCGCGCGAATCGGTGAGCAAAATCGCAAGATAGAAAAAGGGCGTTAATAAGGCAAGTGGCGTCCATTTCTTTTTCGCCAAAAACAGCGGGAACGGCATTGCAAACATCAACATCGTGGAAAGATTATTCGGAGAAAAACCGAGATAATATCCAACCAATTTGTTTCCACCTAATAATTTATATTTGGCGCGGAGCGTACCGATTACAATCATAGCAAGCGCCGTCAAGCCTTCAAAAGTCATCAGCCACGCGAATTTCTTTTTGTAATCGTAGTTTCTTCTGGGATAGAAAAGCGATTTCATTACGAGATACGCCGCTACCATACCCATACCCAGCCCGAAGATATAATACGAACCCGCGATATATTCTTTTAAGGTAAACGTGCCGATACCGCCCATAAACACGGCGATACTAACGGCGGATATGCCGTGCATACTTTCGCCAAAACGCAATTTTTTGCCCTTTCCGTACATCATAAAATGATAGACGAACGCCAACACGACGATAGGCGCGTAAATGGCATATTGCATAAACGTATCAAACGAATCGTAACAATTCGTCGTAAACGTACAAAGGAGCAAAAAGGGCAACGTCGTTGCGGAAATATCGTCGCAAACCATTACGATTACCGCAAGCAACCCAACGAAAATGATTGCGCCGATTACTTCCATTCGGAGCAATACGATAAGCACGGCGAGCGCCGCTTGTATGGCGTAAAACAAAACGCTGTTTAAAAATTCCCGCGCGGCGTACAACAAGCCCGCGTATTTCGGCTCGCTTGTCGGTATAAATGCGCGCGACGTCTTTTGTTTGCTTATTTCCAATATTTTGCACCTTCCTTTTCGTTATAAATGAATGGATATTCTGTCTTCTTCTTTGGGTGGCGTCATATATTCGCCGTACTGTTTGGTTAAAAAGTCGTCGTAATATTCCGTTACGTAAAATTCCGCATCTTCAAAAGGCGTTTTTTGCACTTTTTGCATCAAACGGCAATCGTAGCGCACCCCCAAAAGCTTGAACAAATCGTTGTAAAGGGTTACGTACTTCGTCGGTTTTTTATTTCCCACCTGCGAAATTTTATCGTATTTTTTCCATTTCCACTTTTTCGTAAAGAACTTGCCGAAAAAATGAGTGAGCGCCACGCAAATTTTATAGATAAAAGAATATTCCTTATAATTGATTTCTTCTTTCATCATTCCTTGCAAAATTTTCAAGCGCAATATTTTCCACTTTCTTTGCGCGCTTTTATCCGGACAATTATCCGCCACGAAAATATCTATCGTCGGCGCATACCCGTCTTTTATATTCGCGTTCTTTCTTCGAATTCTATACACCCAAAGCTCTTTCACGAGTTCGTATCCGTCCAAACGGTGAAACACCCGCTGGGTTTTTTCGTAATTTTCGCGGTCCATCATTACGTCCATATCGTCGTCCCAAGGGATAAACCCTTGATGACGCACCGCGCCAAGCGCCGAACCACCGCTTAAACTGTACGTTATCCCTTCCCTTTCGAAAAAGGCGTGCACGTCTTTCATCATTGCAAGCAGTTCCGTTTGCACGAGTTTCGTGCCGTACGTATCTTCCACGTAATACAAACCGTCTTTATTTTCAAACAAGCATACTTGCATACCCAATTTATTGGGCGCGATAAAATCTTTTTGCAAGTTATCCCCTAAGTACACGGTATCTGCAAAGGGTACGCCTAACTTTTCTTGCATAAGCAGAAAGGCTTTTTCGTTTGGTTTTCTAAATTCCACACCGCCAAGCTCGTCCGTGATGATTATCTCGTCCACCAAGCCGTTTAATCCAAGCGCGTCGATTTTCGCCTTTTGCCCTTCCACGCGCCCGTCGGTGATAATCCCAAGCTTCACGCCTTTTGCGCGAAGATTGACAAGCATTTCTTTAACGCCGTCGTAAAGGCGGATATTCGGCTGTTGAAAACGGTAGATTTCCAAACACTTCTTTTTGTTTTCTTCGGTGTCTAATCCCGCGTTTTTTAGCGTTTCGTCAAACGCCTTTCCGCCCTTTAAAAAGCTTTCATACAGCTTTTCTTGCATATTTTCGATTTGCGGAAACGCCGTCGCCACCTTTTGATAACCGCTTTTTACGTATTCTTTTTCGCCGTATAACGTATCGTCTAAATCGAAAACGATTGCTTTCGCCTTGTCCGATAAACTTTCCGCTTGTAATATATCGGTGATTTTTCTCATTCCGTCAAACCGTCCCTTTTTGCCGTTAATTTACCCGCACGCTTTGGTCAAAGCGACTGAAAATCGCCAAATCGTCCGCCGCATTAGGCTGATATTCTACACGCTCGCCTTGTAATATACGGAGTAGCGCTTTTGCGGAATTTGCGCCCGCTTTCATAGAAAGTGGAGCACCGCCACCGAATCGGGGATTGATTTCGATATAATAATTTTCGCCCGTTTTCTTATCTTTAATCAGTTGCACGGTACACCCACCGCGCGGTTTGAAATCGGCAACGAGCTTTTGCATTTCCGCCACCGTTTTTTCGTCTTGCCGAATTTGCGTTTTCAACACTTCCCCCGCCCGCACCGCAAGACGGATTCGAGGCGTGATATAAATCGGCTCGCCTAAAAGGTTGCAAAAAATATCCACCGTATATTCTTCGCCGTCGATAAACGGCTGTACGACGTACTTCCCTTCCCCGATTTTTTCGGCGTAGGTAAACAATTCTTCTTGATTTTTCACCTTGTACGCGTCGATGCTCGAACTGCCGTCCAACGGTTTGATAAAAGCGGGAAATCCCAAATCGTATTCTTCCGCTTTTGCAAACGGTTTCGGCGCGGACAATCCCAAGCTTTCGAAATACCCCGACGTTTTCCGTTTGTCCCGACATATCGCGATTTTATCTTCGTTTGCCACCAGCACTTTCGTACCGATTTTTTCAAACCGTTCGCGATTTTTGGCAAGGAGCAATAAATCGGTGTCTATCGTGGGAATTAACGCGTCCACCTTTTCTTTTTGACAAAGCTCTAATAAAAACGGCAAATAATTTTCGTCGTGGATGCGTGGCGCGATAAAAATTTCGTCGCAAAAATACCCCGCAGGCGCGGTGTCCGTCATATCCGTCGCGCAAACGGTGAGCGGTAATCCCAGCTCTTTTCCCGCCTTTTTAAATTCTTGTACGAGCTCCACCCGTCTGCCTACGCAAGTGAAAAGTATTTTCATTATTTCTCCTTTCCGCCCACTTCTTCATTCGACGGCTTTTCTTCCGACGTTCCCGTAAAAAATTCCATCGTCGCCGAAGTTTTTGAAGAAATGCCTTCCCGTTTAAACACCGACGACACCGTTTTTCCTATGATTTTCAAATCCATAAAAAACGAGTAGTTCCGCACGTACGCCACGTCCAAGCGGAATTTTTCTTCCCAAGAAATCGCGTTGCGCCCGTTTACTTGCGCCCAGCCCGTAAGTCCTGGACGGACGTCGTGGCGGTGGCGTTGTTCTTCGTTATAAAGGGGCAAATATTGCACCAGCAAAGGGCGCGGTCCGATAATCGACATATGCCCTAAAAAGATATTAAACAGCTCGGGCAATTCGTCCAGCGACGTCGAGCGGAGTAGTTTTCCGTATTTCGTCAACCGCTTTTCGTCGGGCAATAAATTCCCGTTTTCGTCCCGCTCGCACGTCATCGTGCGGAATTTAATCAGTTTAAAAATCTTGCCTTTCTTTCCAGGTCGCGCTTGCGTAAAAAAGGGATTTCCTTTCATTTTCACCGCGCCGAGCACGATTAACACCAACAAAATCGGCGAAAGAACGATAATGCCGAGCAAACTGAAAAACATATCGTAAAACCGCTTGAAAAATACGCGGTAGAGAAGAACGGACAAAAGTAGCCATACTATAATCGCCACGATACAAATCGACGTTATCCCCCACCAATGATTTGTTAACGTATTCCAAAACTCTTTCATAAACCAACCTTAAAAACAGCTTTTTACAACGGAAATAACGTAATCTTGTTCTTCTTCCGTCATCTTGATATCCGACGGCAAACAAAGTCCGCGCGCAAACACGTCTTCTCCCACCGATTTTTCTTCCGTTTGGATAAAATCGTGCGAGGCAAACAACGGTTGCATATGCATCGGTTTCCAAATAGGTCTGCCTTCTATATTGCATTCTTCCAACTTCTTTAAAACGTCGGCGGGCGACACGTTTATCCCTTCGTCGATTAGCATACACGAAAGCCAAAAATTCGGTTTCGTGTAATCGAGATAGGGGTTCATTTGCACGGGCAAATCCGCAAACGCCTTTTGATAACGGCGGTAAATCTTTTCTTTCAAATCGCGGTGCTCGTCAAGATGCAACAACTGCCCCCTGCCAATCCCCGCAACGACGTTCGACATACGGTAGTTATAGCCCACTTCTTTGTGTTCGTACCAAGCCGCTTTTTCCCGCGATTGCGTCGCCCAGAAAAACGCTTTATCCCGCGCCGATTTCTCGTCCGTAATCAGCATACCGCCACCCGACGTCGTAATGATTTTATTGCCGTTAAAACTGATGATATTATACTTCCCGAAAGTACCCGTTTGCTTGCCTTTGTACGTAGCGGAAAACGACTCGGCGGCGTCTTCGATAAGCACCGCGTTATGCCGTTTGCAAACTTCTAAAATCTCGTCCATTTTCGCGGGCGTGCCGTATAAATGCGCAAGCGCCACCACTTTTGCTTGCGGATATTTTTCAAACGCCTTTTCCAGTGCTTTGGGGCACATATTCCACGTTTCGCGTTCCGCGTCGATAAACACTTGCACCCCGCCCTCGTACGATACGGGATTTACCGTCGCGGCAAAAGTCATATCCGAACAAAGCACGATATCCCCGCGTTTCACCCCCGCCAATTTATAGGCAAGGTGCAACGCCGCCGAACCCGCCGAAAGCGCCAACGTATGATAACGTTCGTCCGTTTCGCCTTGTAAGTAGCTTGCCACTTCTTCTTCAAACGCGTCGCAGTTAAACCCAAGCGGCGCTATCCAATTTTTATCAAACGCTTCTTGCACGAACCCCATTTCTTCGCCGTGCGTCGTCGGCGTTGCAAGCGGAATGCGTTTTCTTTCCATATCCGTTCTCCCTAACTTTTCCTATTAACTTGCCGTTTTACGGCTTTTCGTTTTTTTCTCCGTTTCCATAGCGGTCGAGACGGTTTGCCGTTCGTCCACTTTATACGTCGGCACGAGCGTTTGCACCGCGTGTTTCATATCCGACGTTTCGTCGTACGCTTGTTTGTAAAGTTCTTGCAAATGCAACCAGAAATTTTCTTCGTCAAGCGCTATCGGTTTGGCAATATTGATTAAACCGTTGGGCGTTTTTTGCAACCCTTCTTCTTCCATCAGCCGTTCTTCGTACAATTTTTCACCCGGACGCAAACCCGTGCATACGATATCAATATCCACGTTCGGCTCGTAACCCGAAAGACGGATAAGGTTGGCGGCAAGGTCGTAAATGCGGACAGGCTCGCCCATATCCAACACGAAAATTTGTCCACCCTTTGCGTACGCGCCCGCTTGCAACACGAGAGACACCGCTTCGGGAATGGTCATAAAATAACGGATAATGTCTTTATGCGTAACCGTAACCGGTCCACCTTCCGCAATTTGTTTTCTAAACAAAGGAATTACCGAGCCGTTCGAACCGAGCACGTTTCCAAAGCGTACGGCAACGAAACGGGTTTTTTTACTGTGCTTACCGATGGTTTGCACAATCATTTCGCAAATCCGTTTGGTTGCGCCCATAATATTCGTCGGGTTCACCGCCTTGTCGGTGGAAATTTGCACGAACGTTTCCACGTTAAATTCGTCTGCGCATTTTGCCACGTTCAGCGTACCGAACACGTTGTTTTTCACCGCTTCGTTAGGGCTCGTTTCCATAAGAGGCACGTGTTTATGCGCCGCCGCGTGGAATACGATTTGCGGACGGTATTTAGAAAAGACGTCCCGCATTTTCCCTTCGTCGCGTACGCTGGCTATCAGCGCAAGCAAATTCAAATCGGGGTGTTTGCGTTTTAATTCCTGTTCGATATCGTACGCGTTGTTTTCGTACACGTCCAACACGATAAGCTGTTTGGGATTATGCGTGGCGATTTGCCGACAAAGCTCCCCGCCAATCGAACCGCCACCGCCCGTAACGAGCACGATTTTATTTTCGATATATCCCATAATTTCGTCGAGATTTACCTTTACTTGGTCGCGTCCCAATAAGTCTTGCACTTCGACGGGACGGAGTTTCGCCACTTCCACTTGCCCCGACGCGATTTGATACATACCGGGAAGTATTTTGACGGGACAATCGCATTCTTGGCAAATTTTTACGATTTGACTGATACGTTTTTTATCGACAGACGGCATCGTAATAAAAATTTCTTGCACGCCGTATTCTTCCGCCAAGCGTTTAATGTCGTTCGTCGTGCCCGCTATTTTTACGTCGCTGATATATTTTTTTAATTTTTGCGGGTCGTCGTCCACTACGCAAACGGGTTTGTAGGTAATTTTTTTAGACGTTTGCATTTCTTTAATCAACGAACCGCCCGCGCTACCGCCACCGACAATCATAACCCGCGTTTTATCCGAATGTTTCACTTCCGACCAGTAATAACGCAAGCTCGTAATCAAACGGGGAAAAGCGCGCGTAAACAACGTAATCCCCGAAAGCGCGACGGTATACACGAGCCCCGTACCAAATCCCGCCACGGTGTATTTGGCAATCGGTTCGAACTCACTGAAAACCGCCGAGTAAATGACGTTGGAAACGCCCACCACCATACACGCGCCGACGATTTTTATCATTTCAAACAAGCCTACCGTTTTTAAAACGATGGAATACAGCCCGAACGCCGAAAAAATAACCAGCGTACAAAGCAAATTCCCTATTGCCCATACAATCGTTTCCCAACGAATCATATTCCAAGAAAGCATTTTAAAAGAATGCGTGCTTAAATAAGCGAAAATTATCGCGCAAAAAACGGCGAAAACGTCCACGATAAACAACGCCGTTTTATTGTGCGGTACGTGATGTTTGGAATGTTTTATATCGTTGGGTTTCGTATCTCTTTTCATAAAATCCTTCGTATCGTTCTTACAAGAACGTTTTTTCTTCCGCGTTTACACGCGCGCGCCAATATTATATAACGTACGCTCGAAATTATTATACCATTTCCCCTTTCGTTTTGTCAACAGTTTGATTGCATTTTGCGCGTACATTACCCCTTATTTTAATTTGTTTCTTAACAAAAAAAGCATACGCCGTCTTTTCGTAACGTATGCTTTATGAAAAAATTTGTACACGAACTCTTTTTTCTCTCTAATTTTTTTATTTTTAAAATTTTCTCCAAACCATTTTATTTACGACGCCCGTATAACTTTGAATGATTTTCACCACTTTCGTCGATACGTTTTCTTCTACGTAATCGGGGACGGGTATTCCGTGATATCCGTCGTTAGTTAATTCTACGGCAGTTTCTACTGCTTGCAACAAGTTCTTTTCGTCAATGCCCGCAAGCACGAAACACGCTTTATCAAGAGCCTCGGGACGCTCGGTTGACGTCCTTATACATACAGCGGGGAAGGGGTTTCCCACACTCGTAAAGAAACTACTCTCTTCGGGAAGCGTTCCACTATCAGACACTACGCAAAAAGCGTTCATTTGAAGTTTGTTGTAATCGTGAAAACCAAGAGGTTGATTGCAAACAACTCTCTTATCAAGTTTAAATCCGCTTTGTTCTAATCTCTTCTTACTTCTTGGATGGCAAGAAT
>JAZNIR010000086.1:0-13227 GCA_045577595.1 Candidatus Scatosoma sp. | reverse complement strand
CTACGATCCGACTTGAACCGCTGGAAATCGTTGCGCTTAGCGTTAAGGAAACGTGGGACGTACTCGGTGAGATTACGGGCGAAACGGCAACGGAAACGATTATAGGGGAAATTTTTTCAAAATTTTGCGTGGGGAAATGAGAATATGGTAAATTTAGATTTATACAGAGTGTTTTACACGGTAGCAAAAAGCGGGAGTTTGACAAGGGCGGCGGAAGAATTGTATATTTCCCAACCTGCTGTTTCCCGTTCGATCAAACAGCTCGAAACCCAGCTCGGCGTTTCGCTGTTTACCCGTACGCATCGGGGTATGACGTTATCGGCGCAGGGCGGGAAGGTGATTTTTAACGAAGTGGAACGCGCGCTTTCTCTTTTAAACGAAGCGGAAAACCGCATTGAAGAGATGAAAAATTCGGCGACGGGCGTTATCCGAATTGGCGCGAGCGATACTATTTTTGAATATTTCCTTGCCGATAAGATTGTGGAATTTCACGAGCGTTTTCCTGCTGTTAAATTCGAGCTCACGGCTGATTTTACGCCCGATACGATCGAAAAGCTCAAAGCAGATAAATGCGACGTGGCGTTCGTCAATTTGCCTATTTCTCCCGATCCCGATCTTAAATTATACGGAAATTGTATGCGTTTATACGACGTGTTCGTCGTGGGCGAAAAATATAAAGAGCTTGCCGAAAACCCCGTTTCTTTAACGGACCTGAAAAATTATCCGTTGATCCTAATGGATCAAAATACGGTGGCAAGGCGTTCGATAGAGAGCTTTTTATCTTCGCTCGGCGTAGAACTGCAACCGTCGATCGAAGTGGGAAGCTGGGATCTTATGAAACGGCTCGTTCTTCGCGGTATGGGTGTGGGCGTAATTCCAAGAGAATACGCCGCAAGCCAGCTTCAAAACGGTTCGCTTTTTGAAATTAAGACCGATCCTACCTTGCCCGTACGCTCGGTGGGTATGTTGCTTCCCAAAAACGCGCCGATCTCTTACGCGTTACACTCTTTTATCGAAGACTTTCAATAAGGAAACGTTATGGCAAAACCTAATCAGCTTTTAAGAAATTTCTGCATTATTGCGCATATCGACCACGGAAAAAGTACGCTTGCGGACAGGCTCATGGAACGCACGGGGCAAGTTTCCCAAAGGGATATGGAAGAACAACTGCTTGATAGCATGGATATAGAACGGGAACGCGGGATCACGATCAAGCTCACGCCCGTGCGTATGTACTATACGGCGAAAGACGGGCAAGAATACGAGTTTAATTTAATCGACACGCCGGGACACGTCGACTTTACGTACGAAGTAAGCCGTTCGCTTGCCGCGTGCGAAGGGGCGATACTCGTCGTGGACGCTACGCAAGGGGTAGAAGCGCAAACGCTTGCCAACGTGTATTTGGCGATTGAAAACAATTTGGAGATTTTGCCCGTTATCAACAAAATCGACCTTCCCAGTGCGCGGATAGACGAAGTAAAACAAGAAATCGAAGACGTAATCGGGTTGGACGCGTCGGGCGTACCTTGCGTATCGGCGAAAGAAGGCACGAATATAGAAGATTTATTAGAAGCGATTACGCAATATTTCCCTTCGCCCGACGGCGATACGGAAAAGCCGTTAAAAGCGCTTATTTTCGACAGTTATTACGACAATTACAAAGGGGTTATTTTGTTCGTCCGCATCAAAGACGGCACGGTGAAAGTAGGGGATAAAATCAAAACGTTTTTATCGCCCACCGTGTACGACGTAACGGAAGTAGGCGCGTTTGCCCCCAATCTTTTTACCAAAGAAAAGCTTTGCGCGGGGGAAGTAGGGTATATCGCCGCGTCGATTAAATCCATTCAAGACGTCGCTGTCGGCGATACGGTAACGAGCGCGATAAAACCCGCAAGCGAACCGCTCCCTGGTTATAAAAAGGTACAACCCGTCGTGTTTTGCGGGATTTATCCGCTGGACGGGAGCAAGTTTAACGATTTAAAAGAAGCGATATTGAAATTGCAACTCAACGACGCGTCGCTCATATTCGAGCCGGATAATTCGGTGGCGCTCGGCTTTGGTTTCCGCTGCGGATTTTTAGGCTTGTTGCATATGGAAATCATACAAGAACGCATCGAACGCGAATTTAATTTAGACATTATCACCACTGCGCCCAGCGTAAGTTATTTGGTGCATAAAACGGACGGCACGGAATTTTTCGTGGACAACCCGTCTCACTTGCCCGAACCGTCGGATATCGAATATATGGAAGAACCTATCGTAAAGGCGGAAGTGTACACGCCCCCCGATTATATGGGCGCGATTATGGATTTGTGCAAAGAAAAGCGTGGCGTGTTTAAAAATATGACCTATTTGGACGAACGGCGGGTAAAATTGGAATACACGTTGCCGTTAAACGAAATCGTGTACGACTTTTTCGACGGCTTGAAATCGCGCACGAAAGGGTATGCAAGTTTCGATTACGAGTTAGCGGGCTATCAACGCTCTAAACTCGTACGGTTGGATATTTTGCTCAACGGGGAAATTTGCGACGCACTTTCTACGATTGTATTCGACGAACGGGCGTACGAACGGGGCAGAACGCTTTGCGAAAACTTGAAAGACGCCATTCCCCGTCAACTTTTCGAAATACCCGTACAAGCGGCGGTAGGCGGTAAAATTATCGCTCGTGAAACGGTGAAAGCGGTGCGAAAAGACGTCTTGGCGAAGTGCTACGGCGGGGATATTACGCGAAAGAGAAAACTTCTTGAAAAGCAAAAAGAAGGGAAGAAGAGAATGCGTAAAATGGGCTCGGTGGAAGTGCCCAGCGAAGTATTTATGGAAATACTCAAAACGAATAAAGAATAAAAGGGGCGATACTATGGCTGGAATTTACGTACACATACCTTTTTGCAGACATAAATGTTCTTATTGCGATTTCACTTCTTTTCCCGATAAAGTGGAATATGCGGAAGCATATATGGCTTGCGTGTATAAAGAAATGAAAATGCGCGGGGAAGAACTCAAAGATTACACGTTCGATACGGTGTATTTTGGGGGCGGTACGCCTTCGTATATTCCGCCGAAACTTATTTTAGGAGCAATGAACCGTATTAGAGAATGTTTTAAACTGACGAAAAACGCGGAAATTACGTTGGAGCTCAATCCCGGAACGATTGGCGAAGCGAAAGTAAAAACGTATTTACAAGCGGGCATAAACCGTTTTTCCATCGGTTTGCAAACGGCAATCGACGAACAACTCGCCGATTTAAACCGTATTCACAGCGCGCGCGATTACGTGTTTGCCACCAAGCTTTTAAAAGGGCAAAATTTCAGTACGGACGTTATGCTCGGATTGAAAAACCAAACGAAAGAAGATATTCGCAAAACGATAGAACTTGCCGAGTCGTGCGGTTCGAAACATATTTCTATGTACGCGCTTACGGTGGAAGACGGCACGCCGATTTACACCGATTATTTAAACGGCGAATTGCCCGATTCGGACGAAGTGGCGGATATGTACGAATACGGCAGAAAATTATTGGAAGAAAAGGGATATAAACGCTACGAAATTTCCAATTTTGCCAAGAAAGGCTTTGAAAGCAGGCACAATTTAAATTATTGGAAACGCGGAGAATATATCGGATTCGGCATTTCTGCAAGCTCGTTTATGCGCGGAAAACGCTTTACCAACACCTTTGATATGGACGAATATATGAAATGCGTCGTTTCGGGATTTTATCCTGCGGTAACCGCCGAAGAAGTGGGGATAAACGACGCGAAATTCGAATTTATTATGCTTGCGCTCCGTACGGATAAGGGCGTTTCTATGAAAGAATACAAAGAAACGTTCGGTACGACGCTTGCCGAAGATTTCCCTATCGCATTGAAAAAGTCTGTGTCGTATTTGGAACTCAAAGGGGATAATATTAAGATTAAAGACGAATATTTATACGTACAAAACGCCGTGCTGATGCCCTTTATGGAAGAACCGCGCGGTGCGGAAGAAGGAACGGAAAAATGAGCGGGAAGGGTATGAAAAATATCGTTTTGGTGGGTATGCCCGGCTCGGGGAAAAGTACGCTTGGAATCGTGCTTGCCAAAAAAATCGGCTACGGATATATCGACAGCGACAGCGTTATCGTGGCGCGCGAAGGGAAACTGTTACCCGACTTAATCGACGAGCTCGGCAACGACGGTTTTTTGGAAGTGGAAGCGAAAGTAAACGGGGCTATTTGCGCCAGCCGTTGCGTAATCTCGACGGGCGGGAGCGCCATTTACCGCACGGACGCGATTAAAAAGCTTAAAGAAAACGGCGTCGTCGTATATTTGAAAATACCGTACGAAGAAGTGGCGCGCCGTTTGGGCGATTTACATACGCGGGGCGTGGTGTTAAAAGACGGATTTTCCTTGCTCGATTTATATAAAGAACGCGAACCGCTATACGAAAGCCAAGCGGATTATATCGTCGAACTCGACGGTTCGTCCATAGAAGAAAACGCGGAAAAGATAAGAGAGAGAATCGTATGCGAACTGTAAAGGTAACCGATTTAAAAATCGCCGTGTACGGAGCGGGCGCAATGGGCACGGTGCTCGGCGCGTTACTTACCAAAGGCGGATTGAAAAACGTAACGCTCATTACCCGCAACGAACGGCACGTGCAAGGTTTGCAAACGCAAGGAGCGACGCTCGTTTGCGTAGCGGATAATACGGAAATAACGCAACGGGTGCAAGCGTGTACGCCTATGCAAATGACGGGCAAATACGACGTGGTGTTTCTAATGACGAAACAACGGCAAAATCAAGAGATTTTACAATTTTTAACGCCGTATTTGCACGAAAATTCTATCGTTTGTACGACGCAAAACGGTTTGCCCGAATATTCGGTTGCCGAAGTGATTGGAAAAAACCGTACGTACGGTGGCGTTGCGTCTTACGGGGCGACGTTTATCGGCGAGGGCAAGGTGGCGCTTACGTCGGAAAAACGGGCAATGCGCGTGCAAATCGCGCCGTTCACGGACGATAAGCAAACGGCGGAAAATACAAGCGTTTTATTGGAAATTTTATCGTACGCGGGCAAGGCGGTGGACAATTTAGGCTTTGCGCAAAAAGCGGAAAATTTAATGGGCGCACGGTGGAGCAAGCTTGCGATTAACAGCGCTTTTTCGGGGCTGTCGGTGGTAACGGGGCAAAACTTTGGGCAAATCGCGAAGAAAAGAAAATCGAAAAAAATTGCGCTCGGCGTATTGCGAGAATGTATGGACGTTGCAAAAGCGCAAGGGATTACGCTGGAAAAAATGCAAGGACACGATATGGAAAAGATGCTTGGCGGACGGGGATTTTTTCAAAAACGACTTGCGGAATTTTTGTTGCCGATAGCAATGAAACGGCATAAAAATCTTTATTCGGGTATGCTCAAAGATATCGAAAACGGTAAAAAATGCGAGATAGACTTCGTTAACGGCGTCGTTTGCAAAGCGGGGAAAGCGTATAAAATTCCCACGCCACTTTGCGATAAAATCGTGGAAATCGTACACGGCATTGAAAACGGACTGTATGAAATTTCACCCAAAAATCTCGACTTTTTCGAGTAAATAAAAGAAAAAAATAAAAAAAGAAGGTAAATATTATGGATTTAAACAAATTGGCGGACGCGCTCATTCCCGACGAAAACGTGAAACCGCTTAACTACTACGAAGAAAAGTATCCGTTGCGCGCATTGGAAAAGGGCGCGCAAGTAACCCGTCTTGCGCCCAGTCCCACGGGCTTTATGCACTTGGGCAATTTATACGTGGCGCTCGCTAACGAACGGATTGCGCACCAAAGCGGTGGCGTGTTCTATTTGCGCATTGAAGATACGGACGAAAAACGGAAAGTGGAAGGCGCGGTGGACGTCATTCACACGTCGCTCAAATATTTCGGCGTACAATTCGACGAAGGCGCGGACCTTTGCGGGGAATACGGACCGTATTATCAACGCCAACGCGCGGAAATTTACCACGCGTACGCAAAAGAGCTTATCAAACGCGGGCTTGCGTATCCTTGTTTTTGCACCGAAGAAGACTTGGAAAAAACGCGGGAATACCAAACGGAAAACAAGCTGTTGCCGGGATATTACGGCGAATTTTCAAAATGTCGTTATTTGACGGAAGAAGAAATTTACGATAATTTAAAAGCGGGCAAACCGTACGTTATCCGCTTAAAATCGCAAGGGGACGTCAACGTAAAACACACGTTCCACGATGAAGTGAAAGGGGATATAACCGTTACGGAAAACAATCAAGACGTGGTTATTTTGAAATCGGACGGTATTCCCACCTACCATTTCGCGCACGCGATTGACGACCATTTTATGCGCACCACGCTTGTAATTCGCGGGGAAGAATGGCTTTCTTCGCTCCCTATTCATATCGAACTTTTTAACGTGCTGGGTTTTCAATTGCCCAAGTACGGGCACAACTGTTCCATTCAAAAAATCGACGGAGAAACCCGTCGTAAACTCTCCAAGCGGAAAGACCCCGAAGCGTCGCTTACCTTCTATCGCGAACAAGGTTATCACCCGACGGCGGTGCGTACGTATATGATGACGTTGCTCAATTCGAATTTCGAAGAATGGATGTTGAAATTCCCCGAAAGTAATTTGGAAGAATTTAAATATTCGATTGGAAAAATGGGCAAAAGCGGTGCGCTGTTCGATATTTTAAAGCTCAACGACATATCCAAAACGTTTATTTCCAAACTTTCGGAAGAAGAAGCGTACGAATTTTTCAAATCTTGGGCGGACGAATTCGGCACGGACGCAGAGAAGAATTATTTTGTGGATAAAGAATACGCTTGTAAGGTGTTGGCGCTTTGTATGGGCGTTGGCGGAAAGAAACGCAGAAAGGATTTTATTTGCGCGAAACAAGCGGTGGAGATGATTTCGTATTTCTTCGACGATACGTTTGCGCCCAATTACGAATACCGTTTCGACGGCTCGCTCGTTAAAAAGATTTTAAGCGGGTTCAAGAGCGTGTACGACTACGCCGACGATTGCCAAGCTTGGTTTGAAAAGGTGAAAATCGTGGCGGGAGAAAACGGCTTTGCAACCGATATGAAAGCGTATAAAGCCAATCCAACCGCCTTTGCGGGCAACGTTTCGGACGTAGCGGAAATGCTCCGAATCGCGACGACGGGGCTTGCAAATACCCCCGATTTATGGACGATTATGCAAATATTAGGCAAGGAAAGAACGCTTGCCCGATTGGACAAAGCGATTGAAGTGTTATAAAAAAGCAAGGGCAACCGAAATTTCGGTTGCCCTTTACTGTAAGTAAATTTTCGATGGTAATCAAGTTTTTTTCGTGTCGTATTGTTTGACGCTTTTTGAATATTGGGTTGGCGTCATTCCCGTAATTTTTTTAAATTGGTGAAAGAAATGGGAAGAACTGTGAAAGCCCAACTGGTCGGCAATATTGGCGTAAAATCCGTAATTGGAATTTAGCTTTCTTATCATATATTTGGCAACGTTAATTTTTAATTCCGCCAAATAATTAAACAAAGTTTTACCCGTAACGTTTTTAAAATGATTGCAAAGGTGGGTTTTACTGTAATTAAAACGTTTGCAAAGGTCGTCAAGCGAAACGTCTTCGGATAAATTGTTGGCAAGATAGGTGATGATTTGATTGGTCAATTCGTCATCGTATTCTTCGTTAAAGGTTAAAAAAGGCGTGGATTTTATGTCCGCGTTTTTATTTCTATATATATCAATCAGTAAGGTTTCCAGCTTGATTTTAAGCATTTGTAAACAAGCGAACGGCGGATTGTTTTTCTTCGCTAATTTATTCAGTGTGGGAAGCATTTGCGGAAGATGGAAAGTCGTGTACGCTTCGTTTAAAAAAGACTTTAAAATAAATTTTTGTTCGGGATTAAGCAAAAAAGTTTTCGATTCAAAAAACTTCATTGCAACGGAATTGCAAGAAAAGGAAATAACGCATACGTTCGGCACGTTGGTTTTATCAATCAAAATTTGATGTTTCGACATAGGCTTATGAAAAATGATTTCACCTTGTTTCAATTTGACGGTTTTATCGTCTGAAACGCTGTAAACAGAGCCTTTATCCACGTAATGAAGCTCCCAAAAATTGTGTTTTTCAGCAGGGAAAACGAAGTCTTTTGAAAATTCGAAATAGTGAATGGTAATAATATCCGTTACGTCGATTAAACTTTCTAATTTTTGCTTTACGTATCTCATAATTCAATTATAACATACGAAAAGAAAATTGGCAACTATCTAACGTAAAATTGTTTAATTTTACACTGAAATATTATACACTATTTGTAAAATTTAATACATTGACTTTTCAAGTCGTCGGTGATATAATAAACGCAACGATAAGCATCGTGAAATAGTTTAAAAATCAAAAAAAGGAGCTGTAACTTAATGGAAAAAATTCAACAAATGGCAAAGCAAGTTAGACTTGACTGTGTCAAGATGACGAACAAAGCACACAGCGGGCACGTAGGCAGTATGCTTTCTATGGCAGAAATCATTTCCGTCCTTTACGAAGACGTGTTAAACGTAGACCCGAAAAATCCCAAGATGGAGGATAGAGACCGCTTTATTATGAGTAAAGGGCACGCGGCGGCTGCCGTTTATTCCGTTCTTGCGCAAAAGGGTTTTATTCCTACCGAATGGTTAAACCGTTACTACTGCGACGACGGTAAATTGATGGGGCATATCAGCCATAAAGTACCCGGCGTAGAATTTTCCACCGGTTCGTTAGGGCACGGTTTGCCGGTTGCGGTTGGTATGGCAATCGCTGCGCGTTACGCAAAGTCGAATAGAAAGGTGTATTGCTTGGTTAGCGACGGCGATTTAAACGAAGGTTCAAGCTGGGAAGCGATTATGTTCGCCGCGCAAGAACGTTTATCGAATATGGTTATGATTGTCGATTACAACCAAGTACAAGCGTTGGGTTATTCGAAAGATATCGAAAACCTTGCGCCGTTAGATAAGAAATTAGAAGAATTCGGTTGGGCAGCGAAATTCGTCGACGGTCATAACATAAGCGAACTTCGTCAAGCGTTTAAAGAAATTCCTATTGAAAAAGACAAACCGACGGCAATTATTTGTAATACGGTAAAATGTAAAGGAATTGATTATTTGGAAAATACCGTTGAGTCGCATTACAGATTTATTCCCGACGATAAACTTGAAAAAGTGTTAAACGATTTAAAGGAGAAGCAAATATGAGAGCAGTATTTAATAAAACTTTATACGAAATAGCAAAAGAAGATAAAAGAATTCATATGGTTTTGGCGGATATCGGCTATGGCGAAATCGAAACGTTTAGAGACAGTTTCCCCGAAAGATACTACAACGTAGGCGTTGCGGAACAAAATATGACGGGTGTCGCTTGCGGTATCGCTATGGAAGGGAATATTGCCATTACCTACTCGATTGCAAACTTCCCGACGTTGCGTTGTCTTGAACAAATCAGAAACGACGTTTGTTATCATAACGCAAACGTGAAAATCGTTATTATCGGCGGTGGCGTTTCGTATGGCGCTTTGGGTATGAGCCACCATTCTACGGAAGATATCGCGATTATGCGCGCGTTGCCTAATATGGTGGTAGAAGTTCCTTGCGACAATTACGAGGCAATCGCGGCAACCTACGCAATGATTGAACACGACGGTCCTTTCTATTACAGATGCGGTTATAAAGGCGAAAAAGATATTCACAGCGGTCCTATCGACTTTAAACTTGGTAAGGCAATCACCGTAAAAGAAGGCAAAGACGTTACGCTTATGTTTGCAGGCCCTATCGGGGCGGAAGTTGTAAAAGCGGCTGACGAACTTGCAAAGGAAGGCGTTAATTGCAGAGTCGTTAGTATGCATACGATTAAGCCTATCGACAAGGAAATGATTATCGATTCCGCAAAAAATACCGGTGGTATCGTAACCATTGAAGAACATAACCTTATGGGTGGTTTGGGTAGCGCAGTTGCCGAAGTATTGTGTGATGAAAATATTTGCCCTAAAAAGTTCAAGAGACTTGCATTCCCCGACGTTAACGTAGCAAAAATCGGCGGACAAGCGTGGATTCGCGAACAATACGGTTTGCAAGCAAAAGGCATTGCGGACAGCATTAGAGAGTTGTTGAAATAATATAAGCGACGGCTTTGCGACAATCGTTACGTTTTAAACGATAGCGTTGCAAACGACGTTATATAATAATTGGATAAAAAAGGAGAAATTAAAGTGAAAGCAGTAATTTTAGAAGAGTTGGGCAAAGTAAGTTACAGAGAAGTAAAGCCTTCCGACGTATATATGCCCACGAAAGAAGAAATGATTGAACACGGAACGAATATGTATTCCCTTGCGCTTGATAGAGAACCGAACGAAGGGGAAATTGTCGTCGAAGCGGTGCTTGCGTCTATGTGTACGCACGAAGTTAGCTTGTACAAAGGGGATTTAACGCACCCTAGATATCCTATGATACCCGGACACGAAGCCGTACATAGAGTTTTGAAAGTCGGCAAAGGCGTAACGCATCTTAAACCGGGCGATTATTGTGCGTGCTGTTGGTATATGAGCCAATGGTCGAGAAGATTGGTTGGCCCCGCTGAATTTGCGTATAAGTTGCCTGATAATTTGGGCGACCCTGCAAATTGGGTAATCGAACCTGCGGCAAGTATTGTAAACGCCGTGTCGTATATGAATCTTAAACCCGCAGACAGAGTTTTGCTCGTTGGGGCTGGATTTATGGGACTTTTAATGATTCAGTTGATTAAAGGCTATCCTTTCTCCGAATTCGTAGTGTGCGATATTAAGGAAAGCAGTAGAGAACTTGCGAAAAAGTGTGGCGCAAAGGTCGTTTGTAAGCCCGAAGAAGTGGAAGGACAATTCGACAAAGTTATCGAATGTACGGGAAGTCAACCAGGCTTGGATTTGGCGTTTTCACATTCGGGTATGGCTGCGGAAGTGTATTTGTTTGGTTGGCATAGACAACCCAGAATGGTGGACTTTAAAACGCAACACTTAAAGGGCACCGTAGTCGTCAACACTTCGCCTGCCATCGACGACGGAAGAGAATATTCGAGATATTGGCCGAAAACAATCAAATTGTTCGAACAAGGCGTGTTTGATTTATCCGTGCTCATAAGCCATAAATACACGACGGAGCAAGTAGACCAATTCTTTATTGATTCGGTGAAACGGGAAGAAGGCTTTGTAAAGAGCGTTATGTATCTTGAATAATTAAATAAAAACCGTTTAAAAAAGTGTATGCATTATCCCCCTTCAAAATAAACGAATTTCGAAGGGGGATAAACTTATTGGCGTTTTTAATTTATGAACCCCACCAACGTCGTGTTGGTGGGGTTGCGCGTTTTTGTTTAATTTTCTTCGGCTAAAAGATGTTTCATCTCGTACATGCCCGCCGCTTTTCCTTGCAAAAACTTCGCCGCGCGGATTGCGCCGACGGCAAACACACGCTTACTACGCGCGCTGTGCGAAATGGTGATAATTTCGTCTTCGCCTGCAAACGTTACTTCGTGTTCGCCTACGATAGTGCCGCCGCGTACGGCGTGTATGCCAATCTCGCTCTTTTCCCTTGCGCCAACAATGCCGTTTCTGCCGTTGACGTATTTTTTTTGTCCGTCGAACGCTTCGTTTATCGTATCGGCAAGCATAAGCGCCGTACCCGACGGGGCGTCTTTTTTCAAGTTGTGATGCCGTTCGACGATTTCCACGTCAAATCCGTCGCCCAACACTTGCGCCGCCGCTTTGCAAAGCGCTTGCATCAAATTTACGCCCAGCGACAAGTTCGCCGTTTTAAAGATAGGGATTTCTTTCGCGTATTCTTTCACCGTTTCCAAATCTTCATCGCTTAATCCCGTAGAAGCAAGTACGATGCCCATACCGTTGTTTTTAGCGTATTCCAACCGTTCGATTAAACCGTCGGCGGAAGAGAAGTCGATAATCACGTCCGCTTTTTCTTGTACGCTTGCAAACGTTTTATAAACGGGTATGCCGATTTCTTTTGGGAACAAGTCCACGCCACAAACGGCGACGGCGTTTGTATCGTCGGCAAGTAGCGCAAGCACGTTACCGCCCATTTTTCCGCACGCACCGCAAAGTAAAATTCTCGTTTTCATCACGTGTTAATCTCCAATCCGTAATTTTTCATTGCCGTAATCAGTTTTTCGCGGTTTGCATCTTCCATTACGGTAAGCGGGGCACGGGGCGCGCCCGCGTTAAATCCAAGCAAGTTCATCGCTTCTTTTACGGGAATGGGGTTGACTTCCACGAAGCAAGCGTTGGCAAGGGGAAGGAGTTTATCGTTCAAAGCAATCGCTTCGTCCATTTTTCCCGCTTTGATAAGCGAGCACAGCTTTTTCACGTCGGCGGGAACGATATTGGAGAGCACAGAAATTACGCCCGAGCCCCCACAAGCGAGAATGGGGAAGTTCAACGCGTCTTCGCCCGAATACACGTCGCATTTTTCGCGTACAAGGCGGAACGTTTCCATCGTTTTGCTCATATTTCCGCCTGCGTCTTTAATGCCCGCGATATTCGGAATGTCCGCGATTTTTGCCATCGTAGCCGGTTGAATTTCCACACCCGTCCGTCCGGGAACGTTGTATGCGATAACGGGAATAGACACCGCGTCGCAAATCGCTTTATAATACGCCACCAAACCGTTTTGAGTGCATTTGTTGTAGTACGGCGTAACCGCCAAAAGACCGTCCGCGCCGAAACTTTCCGCTTTTTTTGCCGTCATCACGGCGTCGGCGGTGTTGTTACTACCACAGCCGAAAATAACTTTCGCGCGTCCCGCCACTTTTTTCACGGCGTATTCCATTAACACGTGTTCTTCTTCAAAGCTCATAGTGGACGGTTCGCCCGTCGTGCCGAGAAAGACGATGGCGTCCGTACCGCCTGCGATTTGATATTCGATAAGTTGTCCTAAAACCTCGTAATTTACGCCCTCATCATTAAACGGGGTGATAAGCGCCGTTGCGCTACCGTTAAAAAATCCTTTCATAATGTTATTCTATGCGTCCTTATTTTATTTTGTTGCTTTTTAATATAAAAGTTAGTCCATATAACCTTTCGCAGTCAAAAGCTCTGCGAGAAGTACCGCGCCACCCGCCGCGCCACGGAGCGTATTGTGCGAAAGCCCGACGAATTTATAATCGAACACCGTATCTTCGCGCAGTCTACCCACCGAAACGCTCATACCGTTGCCTTCCATTCTGT
>JAZNIR010000085.1:0-10757 GCA_045577595.1 Candidatus Scatosoma sp. | reverse complement strand
GCGGGGCTTTGCCCCTGCACCCCACAAGGAACAACGTCCCTTGACCCTTGTTGACAGCCGTATTAACGCCCAGCCAAACTATAAAGGTTCGCCCGTAGTGGCGCAACGCCGTTATTCGACGGCGCCCGCGCCGAGTTTGCTTTCTACTTCCGCTAATTTAACCGATACGATTTTCGAAACGCCCTTTTCTTGCATCGTTACGCCAAAGAGCGAATCCGCTTGGTTCATCGTCGGCTTTCTGTGCGTAATCACGATAAATTGCGTTTCTTTCGCAAACCGTTTTAAATACGCCGCAAATCTGTCTACGTTCGCTTCGTCGAGCGCCGCTTCGATTTCGTCCAAGATACAGAAAGGCATCGGGTGCGAACGCAAAATCGCAAACAAAATCGCAATCGCCGTAAGCGCCCGCTCCCCGCCCGAAAGCAAGGAAATTTTCGTGAGCTTTTTGCCCGGGGGACAAGCCACGATTTCAATACCCGCGTTTAACGGGTCGACGCCTTCTTCGTCGTAGTTGATTTGCAATTCCGCTCTGCCACCGCCAAAGAGTTCTTTAAACGTAACTTTGAAGTTTTCGTTGATTTGGTTGAACCCTTCGTTGAACAGGCGGAGCATTTCCGCGCGAATTTCGTCAAGCGCCGATTGCAAATCGTCGATGGCTTTTTGCAAGTCGTCGCGTTGTTCTATCATTTCGCTACAATGCTTTTGTTCGTAATCGTATTCTTCTACGGCGTTGGGATTTACCGCGCCGAGCATCGTGATTTTCCGTTTTAACGTGGTGATGAGCGTCGTCGCTTCTTCTACGTTGAAATCGTCTTTCTTGTACGCAAGACAGCCTTCGTAGTCCATTCCGTACGCTTCTTCCACCCGTTGGCGCATACTTTCCAAGTTGCCGTCGATTTTACTGATTTCGATTTCGCATTTGTAACGCTTATCCGATTGCTTGGTGAGCGTTTCTTGCAATTTCGTCTTTTCTTCTTCCAAAGCAAGTTGGTGCGCGTTGACCGTTTCCTTTTCCGCGTTGAGCTTGGAAATCGCCGTCATAATTTCTTCCACCGCTTTTCTTTCTTCTTCGGTGAGTTCCTTTTCTTGCGCTTCCGCTTCCAAGCCGTTTAAACGGGTTTGCGTTTCCGTCTTTTCGTATTCCATATCTAAAATACGTTTGACGAGTTCTTCCTTTTCCACCGTCAAGCGGGCAATCGTTTCTTCCCCTTTTTCCACCGAAGAAAGAAGCGTTCTATATTCGAGTTCCGTTTCGCGGAGCAATTTGTCTTTTAACGCGCGTTCTTCTTTGAACGAATCGCATTGGCTCTTTTGCGTTTCGATTTGTTCTTCCGCTTGTTTACGGCGTTTGGCAATTTCTTCTTCGCTCATAGACGAGTTTGCCGTTTCGAATTCCAACGCTTGCAATTTGTTTTGCAATTCCGCAAGCGCTTCGCCGTACGTTTGTAAATCGCCGTCCGCTTCGGCAATTTGCGACGTGAGCGCCGTTTCTCTGCCTGTCAAAGTGGCGATTTCACTGCTTGCGCCTTGATATTTTTCGCGGAGCTTGTCCACTGCCGATTCCGCTTCCGCTTTCGCTTTTTCGCTTTGCGCGATTGCCGTTTTTAATTTTTCGATATATTTTTGCTTGCGCGCGATATTTTCTTTACATTCTTGGATTTTCCGTTCGGTGGAAAGAAACGAGCCTGCGTCTTTACGACGGCTACCGCCCGTCATCGAACCGCCCGTAGAAATCGTGTCGCCGTCGAGCGTTACGATTTTAAACAAGTTACCGTATTTTTTCGCTATCGTATTCGCGTTGGCGATATTGTCGCAAATCAGCGTGTTGCCAAGCAAGTTGCTGACGACGTTGTAATAATATTCGTCGTATTTAACGAGCTCGGTGGCAAGCCCCATTGCGCCGCGTTCGTCGAGCGCCCGACGGACTTCGCGAGAATCGGGACGGGGGCGCATACTCGTTACCGGTAAAAACGTAACGATACCGCCGTTGGTGCGTTTTAAGTATTCGATTAAGTATTTCGCGTCGTCTGCCGTCGGCGTAACCACGTTTTGCATCGCTCCGCCAAGCGCCGTTTCCACCGCCGTTTCGTAGCGTTGGTCGGTGGTGATGATATCCGCGAGCGCGCCTTTTAAGTGCTTGGAAACGTCCGGATTCGTTTTCGCAATCGACAACAACCGACGCACCGATTCTTTATACCCTTCGAAACGGTTTTTTAAGCTGATATACATTTCCAAATTGTCTTTAAGCGACGCGATTTGTCCGTTGGCGCTGAACAACTCTTGATTGAAATCGTTGATGGTGAGTTGCATTTCCCGCGCTTCTTCTTGCTTTTCTTCAAAGTCGCGCATACCCGTCGACGTGAAATTTTGCAAGCTCTTCATATCTTTACGGACGGAAGAAAGCTCGTCTTGTAAGCGCTCTTTGCGTTCGTTCGTGCGCTCGATTGCCGACTTAATTTCCGCAATTCTGTCTTTCGTGCTTTCCAATCTTGCCGACAACGTACCAAGACTCTTTTTCAGTTCGGAAATTTCGTCGGCGGACGAAAGCTGACTGATACGGTTTTCGTCTGAAAGTTTTTCGAATACTTCGATTTTTTTATCGAGCGCGAGAATTGCCGAGCGCAATACTTCCACTTGCGTTTCAAGTTGCGTAATGCGTTTGTTATCTTCCGCGTTTTTCTTATTCGTGAGCGCGATTGCGTCGTCGATTTCGCCGATTCGCTGTTTACTTGCCGCCAGCATTTCCGTTGCGGCGTCGATTTGCGAACGGTAGGTTTTGATGCGTTCTTGCACCAATTTTAATTCGCCGTCTTTGCGTTCGTTACCAACTGAAAGTTCGACGCGCTTGTCGTTATATTCGCCCAAAAGCACGTCCGCGCGGTTGATTTTTTCGCGGTTTTCTTCTATTTTGCGGTTGATGGTTTCAATCGCCGTGTTTAATTCGATTATTTTGTCGGAAATAAGGGCGATATCTTTTTTAAATTTGGATTTTTCCCCTTCGGCGTTTTCGTAGCGATATACGTACGCGTTCGCTTCTTGGATTTTTAACGCCGACGAATATTCCGCATATTCCCGCGCCGCTTCCGCTTGTTTGGAAAGCGGGCCTAAACGGCGTTGCGCTTCGTCGATACGTTGACGGTAAATGAATAAATTTTCGTTGGAATCGGCGATTTTGCGCTCGATTTCCTGTTTGCGGGATTTGAACACCATAAGCCCGATGGCTTCTTCAAATATCAACCGTCTGTCTTCCGGCTTGGCGTTCATAATTTGTTCCACTTTGCCTTGCCCGATTATCGAATACCCTTCTTTTCCCAAGCCGATACGGTGGAACATCGTAACCAAATCTTTTAAACGGCAAGGTTGGTTGTTGAGTAGATATTTGCTTTCGCCCGTGCGGTATAAACGGCGCGTCATCGCAACGTCCGCCGTGCTTACTTCAAATACGTTATTCGCATTGTCGAATACAAGCGTTACTTCACAATAGGTTTGCGGATTTCGTTTTTCCGAACCGCTGAAAATGACGTCTTGCATATTCGAACCGCGCAACGATTTCGCCGATTGTTCGCCAAGTACCCAACGGACGGCGTCCGATACGTTGCTCTTTCCGCAACCGTTCGGCCCGACGATACACGTTACCCCTTCTTCGAAACGAATCGTCGTTTTGTCCGCAAACGATTTAAAACCGATAAGTTGTATTTCTTTTAAATTCAAAGTAGTGCTCCTATTTCCTTATTTTTTCTTTTTTGCGTTCGTTTTTCTTTTTTCTTTGTTTTGCAGTTCCCAAAGCAATCTTGCCGACGCGACGGCGCGCGCTTCCCGTTTGCTTTTGCCTGCGCCTTGCGCGTTTTCACCTTGCGCGGAAAGCTCGCAGTGGAATACGGGGGCGTTGTCTTTGCCCGTACGCGTGATTTCTTCTTTGGCGGGCGGTAATCCCCGCTTTTCTAAAAATTCCTTTAACGCGCCGATATAATTATCCGTGTTTTCCACGCTGTGCAAATTGCCGTGTTCCATAATGAACTTTTTCGCCGATTTTAAACCGCCGTCTAAATAAATCGCCGCGACAATCGCTTCGAATAAACTCGATTTGGCTTTGCCTTTTAAATTTTCTTCCGAGCCGTCGTATAAAAGATATTGCCATACGCCCAGCGCGTCCGTAGCCGTATCGAGCGCTCTTTTACAAACCAGCTTTTGCCGTTTGGCGGTAAGCTCTCCCGCCGTTGCCGTGCTCTCTTTGCGGAATTGCCATTCGGACACCACGAGTTCGAGCACCGCGTCCCCTAAATATTCCAACCTATCGTTGTCCACGCCACCGTGATTATGTACGTACGACGCGTGCGTAAACGCTTCCGTTAGTAGATTGGCGTTGTGGAAAACGTAGCCGAGTTTTTCTTCAATTTCTTCACGGGGGAATGCTTTCATTACCATTTCCTTGCTTTTTTAGCGTTGTTCGGCGGTGATTTGGGCGGTAATCGCGTCCATATCCGTTCCGTCTATCATTTCTTTTATCTTGCCTACCATATCGCCACGCACCGCGTTTGCCACCTGCGAAATACATACGGAAATAGCGGGCGCTTTGGAATTGCCGTGTCCTTTTACCACCGCTTTTTGCAAGCCTAAAAAGGTTGCGCCACCCATACTTTCGTAGTCCAAGCCTTTTTTAATGCCTTTGATGATATCTCCGCTAATCAGCGCGCGTAATTTCGTCCATAAATTGCGTTTGTACGCCTTTTTCATAATCGTACTTACCGCTTTTCCACAGCCTTCCACCGCTTTCATAGCGATATTGCCCGTGAAACCGTCCGCCACCAACACGTCGATTTCGCCGTACATTAAATCGCGCCCTTCCACGTTGCCCGCATAATTGACGCAATCCAATTTTTTCAAAAGCGCGTTCGTTTCTTGTTGCAAAATAAGACCTTTATGGTCTTCCGTGCCGTTGTTTAAAAGCCCTACGCGCGGATTTTCAATGCCGTAAGCGGACGACGCGTACGCCGTCGCCATCATTGCAAAGTGCACGAGATTAATCGGTTTACATTCCAAATTCGCTCCACAATCGCAAAGGAAGGTGGCTTGTCCCCTATAATTGGGGATAAGCGGGCAAAGCGCGGGACGGGAAACCCCTTTAATCCGCCCTAAAATCAGCACGCCCGCCGTCAACACCGCGCCCGTCGAGCCCGACGACACCAAGCCGTCCGCTTTGCCTTCTTTGAGCAAGCGGAACGCCACCACGAGCGAAGAATCTTTCTTCGTTTTTACCGCTATCGTCGGCGTTTCTTCCATAGAGATTGTTTGCGTCGTGTGTACGATTTCCAAACGCGTTTTATCGTATTTTTGCGTTTTTAAAATTTCTTCGATTTGCGGTTTGTCCCCCACCAAAATTATCGAGAGATTGGCGTCTTTATTTAATGCAAGCACCGCACCGCGTACTTGTTCGTTCGGGGCGAAATCTCCGCCCATTGCGTCTACTACGATTTTCGTCATTGTTCTATTCTCCTTTAAGGCTAAAATTGCAAAGTTTGTCGTTTTGAGTAAGGGGATTTCTCGTCGCTACGCTCGTCGAAATGACAAGTACGATACGACGGGGTTTGCATAGTACCACTCAAAAACATAGAAAAACTCGCCAGCGGTGGCTCACCGCTTAGTATTCGAGATTGCTTACCGTTCTGGGGAAAGGAATGACGTCGCGAATGTTGGCAATCCCCGTTAAATACATAATCATTCTTTCAAAGCCCAAGCCAAACCCGCTGTGCGTCGTTCCGCCGTATTTACGCAAGTTTAAATACCACGAATAATCTTCGGGGTTCATACCCATTTCCTTGATACGGTTTACGAGTTTGTCGTAATCGTCTTCCCTTTGCGAACCGCCGACGAGTTCGCCAATGCCAGGCACGAGCAAGTCCGCCGCCGCCACCGTTTTTCCGTCGGGGTTTTGTTTCATATAAAACGCCTTGATTTCTTTGGGGTAATCGGTGAGGAACACCGGCTTTTTATACACCGTTTCCGTAAGAAACCGTTCGTGTTCGCTTTGTAAATCTTTGCCCCAGAAAATATTTTTATCGTCGAATTTATCGGCGTTTTCTTTTAAAATTTCAATAGCGTCCGTGTACGTTAAACGCACGAACGCGTTTTCCGAAACGTTCTTTAAACGTTCTTTCAAGCCCGTATCTACGAATTGGTTTAAGAAGTTGATTTCGTCCGCGCAAGTTTCGCTTACGTAGTCGATAACGTATTTTACCATATCTTCCGCTACGTCCATATCCCCCGCTAAATCGCAAAACGCCATTTCCGGCTCTATCATCCAAAATTCCGCCGCGTGGCGCGCCGTGTTGGAATGTTCCGCGCGGAAAGTCGGGCCGAACGTGTACACGTTGCCAAACGCCATTGCGTACGCTTCCGCGTTGAGTTGCCCCGACACCGTAAGCGCCGATTTTTTACCGAAGAAATCGTTTTTATAATCGAGTTTTTCTTCCTTGCCGAGTTTATCAAGTTCTAACGTCGTTACTTGGAACATAGCCCCCGCGCCTTCACAATCGCTACCCGTGATAATCGGGGTGTGGACGTACACGAAACCGCGTTCGTTGAAAAATTTATGAATGGCGATTGCCGCCTCGCTACGGATACGGAACGCCGCGCCGAAGAGATTGGTACGCGGACGAAGATAGGCGATTTCCCGCAAAAATTCCACCGAGTGGCGCTTTTTTTGCAAGGGATAATCGGGAGTGGATTCCCCTTCGATTTTGATTTCTTCCGCTTTGATTTCGTACGGTTGTTTGTTTTCGGGGGTGAGCACCACCTTGCCTTTGACAATCAGCGACATACCCACGTTGCCGTGCGCGATTTCGTCGTAGTTGGAAAGGTTTTCCCGTTCGAATACGATTTGCGTGCTTTTAAAGCAACTGCCGTCGTTGAGTTCGATAAAGCCGAACGCTTTCGAATCGCGAATCGTTCTTGCCCAGCCCGCCACCGTAACCGTTTGTCCGTCGTAGTTTGCAAGTTGTTTGTTGAGTTCTTTTAATGGAAGTCTTTTCATCGTTCTGTTCTGCCTTTTTTTCGATTGAAAAAGTCCGTTCTTTCCGTTTATCCGTCTAATTTTTCAGCCGTTTTTTTAAAGCGCGCACTTTTCCTGATTTTATACTCTTTTATTATAACATTTTTCCAATAAAAAGACAATCGTTTGAACGCAGTTAATTTTCCGTATTCTCGATTTTTTTGACGATTATTCCCTGAATTGGGCGATATTCGTCTTGCCGTAGCCGTGTGCGCGACACCAACTTATCCCCGTAATACCGTTCGAGAAAAGCTTGGCTTTTTACCCCGTTTTTCGGGGAGCGGATAATGTTTTCTTTTTCCCCGTCTTTAATAATCGGCGGGGGCGGGGGGATTTCCCCTATTGTTTCACTGACGATTTCGTAACGGTAGCCGTCCTTTTTCCCCGTAAAGCGTACCCGCACCGCGCCGTCTTTTACTTCCGCGCACAACTTCACGGGAAAGGCGTACGGATTGACGAATTTTAAATCGCTGTGGGAAGACACCATCGCGTCCCGCGACGGAGCGACGTACGATACTTGCAAGGAATGGGGATGAAATTCCGTAACCGTTAAGCCCGATTTGAGCGCGGCGTTATAAAGCGTCGTGCTTACTTGGCAAACGCCACCGCCCGTGCCCAGCACGTACTCGCCGTTGACGATAATTTTCGCTTGCTGAAAGCCCGCTTCCGCCGTGCGCTTGCCCACCGTTTGATTAAAGGAAAATTCCCCGTACGCTTGCAATATAACCCCGTTAATAAGCTCCGTCGCAATACGGATATTTTGCACGCGAGATTTATCGTCTTGATTGAAATACGTCGTGTACGAAGAAATCGTTTGCCACTTGGCGGGATTGTCGTACCCTTTTTCCGCAAATACGGGCAAGGGCGCAAACGAACAGCGCGTTTGAAATATGGAAAAAAAAGGCAAAATAAATAACGCCCCTACGGCAAGGAGCGTTTGGATATATTTGATTATTTTCCGTTTCTTTTCTCGCATATGTAGCTTGGATTGACAACGTAAATCCGCCCTTTTAGGGCGTGCTTTCCATACAGTATGCGCCCCGTTTTCGCTTTTATTCCTTTACATGCCCCCCTTCAATGCGGATTTTATTGCTTTCCGCGCCGTATAAAACCCGCTCGGCGTGCGTGCAAGTGAGAATCGTTTGCAAACCGCGTATTTTTTGCAATAATTTTTTGCGACGGCGAAGGTCTAACTCGCTCATTACGTCGTCGAGCACCAAAATCGGGTATTCGCCCGAAAGGTCTTTAAAAATTTGCACTTCGGCGAGCTTTAACGAGAGTGCGCAAGTGCGCGTTTGCCCTTGCGACGCGTACGATTTAGCGTCCGCGCCCGAAACGTAAAATTCCAAATCGTCGCGATGCGGACCGAGCGTGGTAAAGCCCAGCCGTAAATCTTTTTCGTAGTTGTTTCCCAAACGGCGCATAAGCGTTTTCGTTATTTCCTTTTCGTCGCCGTCGTATTTTTTATCCGGTTTGATTTCCAAATCTTCGGTGCCGTCCGTTAAAAACGCGTGCATTTCTTTGGCGTACGGGGAAAGTTTTTCTAAAAATTCCATACGCTTTTTTATAATTACCCCCGCGTATTTGCAAAGCTGTTCGTCCCAAATCGGCAACGTTTCCAATACGAGCGACACGTCGGGATTTTTTAAAAGAGCGTTGCGTTGGTTGAGAATTTTATTATAACGAAGGAGCGCCGTGTAATAAGCGGGCGACGTTTGCGAAATGGAAATATTCATAAAACGACGGCGTTCGTCGGGGCCGTCTTGGATTAAACGCAATTCGCCAGGGGAGAAAAACACGCTGTTGATATTGCCCATTAAGTCGGCGTTTTTGGATATTTTACTGCCGTTTAAGCGGATTTCCCGTTTGTTTTCGTAAATATCCGCTTCGATGGTAACTTTGCCGTAACGGTTTTCCGCTTCGGCGATAATTTTCGCGCTTTCCGCGCCGATTTTAATCAGTTGCTTGTCGTGGCGGATACGCATAGGCGTACCCGTGCAAAGGTAAAAGACCGCTTCGGCACAGTTGGTTTTGCCTTGCGCGTTTTTGCCGAAAAGCACGTTTAACCCGTCCGTAAACGTAAACGTTTCGCTTTCGTAGTTTCTAAAATTTTGCAGGAATAATTTTTTTATTTGCATAATCCGAAAAAACCGCTCAAAATCGCTTTCTTTTCCTTTGATTTTGTATTATAATTATATCAAATAAATTTAAAAATTTCAAGGTTATACACACGGTAAAGTGAAATTTCATTCAAACAGGGGATAAAATTATTATGGCAGAAAGCTCGCAACTTCAATACGTATGGAAACAAATTAGCGAACGCGCGCAAAATATGATTGCGCCGATTTCTTACGACCACCTTATCAAATATCTCGAACCGATTGATATTTTCGGGCGCACTATCGTTTTGAAATCGTCGTCCGATTTGAACGCCGAATCCATTATGTCCAAATTCGCCGATAAATTGCGCGAAGCGATTATAAAATGCGACCTTGGCGTGAAAGATTTCCGTTTGTACGTGGAAGGTAGCGACGTGTTTACCTTAGAACCCGACGACGATAGCGTGGAAACCTTTCAATCCGCACCGATTAACAAGAATTTTACCTTTGATTCGTTCGTCGTCGACCCTGGCAATAAGCTCGTTTACGCGGCGGCGAAAGAAGTGGCGGAAAATCCCGGAATGGCGTTTAACCCGCTGTTTATCTACGGGGAATCGGGGCTTGGGAAAACCCACCTTATGCACGCGATTGCCAACGATATGGCGCTTCGCTCCCCGTCGAAAAAGGTGCTTTACACCACTTGCGAAAATTTCTTAAACGAATTTATCGATTCGATTGCGCAAAAGAACGGCGCGCGTTTCCGTATGCACTACCGCAACGCCGACGTTTTGATGATTGACGACGTACAATTTTTGAAAAATAAAACGCAGGTGCAAGAAGAATTTTTCCACACCTTTAACGAGCTGTCCGCGCAAAATAAACAAATCGTGCTTACTTCCGACAGACCGCCCAAAGAAATCGCGACGTTGGAAGAAAGATTGCGCACCCGTTTCGAAGGGGGTATGATTGTCGATATTCAACCGCCGTCCCCCGAAACGAAAATCGCTATTTTAAAACGCAAAGCGATGGATAGAAAATGTTCGCTCCCCGACGACGTGCTCGAATTTTTAGCGCGCGATTCGGGACACGACGTGCGTACGTTGGAAGGCAGACTGAATAAGGTGATTTTCGCAAGCAAACTGCACGAACAGCCGATTACGATTGCTTTGGCGCAACTTGCTTTAAACGAATCGGTGAACGAAACGGAAGAACAAGAAGACGTTTCCCCCGAAAAGATTATTTCCGCCGTTTGTTCGTACTTTAAATTTAAAAAGGACGACTTACTTGGTAAAGGCAAAAAAGCCGACCTTGCGCGCGCAAGACAAATTTGCGCGTATTTGATGTGCGAAATGCTCTCTTTGCCCCTCGTTTCCGTCGGGCAAAAGTTGGGCGGGCGCGACCACACGACGATTATGTACGCGCGGGATAAAATGGAAAAATTGGAAAAATTAAACGATAAAATCGCAAAAGAAATCGACGATATTAAAAATATTATATTGAAAAAGTAATTTTTAACCGTAAAGCTTGGCATTTCGTCTTGGCTCCCTTGTGTAAAGGGAGCTGGATTTTTTGCGAAGCAAAAAAGACTGAGGGATTGTTTACGGCTTTGC
>JAZNIR010000084.1:0-9469 GCA_045577595.1 Candidatus Scatosoma sp. | reverse complement strand
GATTGAGTTGTTCGGGGTGCGTATAGATACGCAAAGTGGTTTGAACGTCCGAATGTCCCATATAAAGAGAAACCGTTTTCGCCTCAATTTTATTCACGCAAATTTGAATAGTACCGAACGTATGCCGTAAGTCGTGCAATTTATGCGGTTTGCCGTATTTCTTGAAAGTCGTATCGGCTACGTATTGTGAAAAGGGAAAATACTTTCCGTCTTTCGGGATTAACGAATCGAGCAATTTTCTTACCAAAGGGAATAGGGGCATATATCGGTTAGAGGATAGTGTTTTCGTGCCGTGTACGTGTAAAACCGCCTGATTTTCTTGCTGGTCTTCCACTTGCACGGATAACGCCTCGTTTCGCCTTGTTCCCGTAAGATACACATAAACCAAATAACATTTCTTTTGATAGCTAATCGTTTCGTCTGCAAATAGATTTTTGAAAAATTCTTTTTGCTGAGCAAACGAAAAGGCTGTTCCAACACATAATCTTGTTTTTACCACGATTATTGTAAATGGCGAAGTTGTTATCCACTATGTATTGCCACGTGTCCCTAAAAGACATGGTTTTTGGTACGAACGTTTGAACGATATTGTTTTTGTTTCTTTCAAGATATTCTTCGTGTTTTGCGATTTCTTGCTTATTATAACATATTAAATATGTCAGATTCTGTCACATTAATAATTATTTTGGAAGAATTTTAATGGTATGTTTTTGTCTAAAAGTGTTGCATTATTTCGACGCCTAAGCAGGTTAAGAAAATCGACGCAAACGCCAATTTTGAAAAGTAAAAGGTGGGAAACCCACCCTTTGCAATATTTTTTAACATTTGGGGTTGTGCAAATTAATAGTTTACTAGTGGTTATGACTTGATTTTTTAATCAACATCAAAGAAAAAAATAATGAACGATATTTGACTGCAAATCTTTTTGTATAAAGAAAAAGCCCAGATAGTTGATATGCACCCCCAAAGTTAGATAAACTTTGGGGGTGCATATCAGTTTTATTAGGGGATATTTTTTCTTTAATACGTCAAGCTTGGCGTATTGTCAATCTCGTCAATCGGAGCTTCAAATTTTTCACCAAGTAAATCAGCCCGTATCGTGTTGTAGAGATAGGGACGCAGGTGGCGGTTTGGCGCTTTAAGTACGTGTTGCGCGTAATAGAATGAGAAGTTGTTTACTGTGTCCACAGCCGCATACGCGCCCGCTGCACCGCCCCAACCGAAGTCTGTTTGTTTCGGGTCTTGGCGTGGCGTGCGCATCCCTAAACCGTATCCTACATTGGAATCCTTAGGGTACATAGCTCGCTGTTGTTCCGTGAGATGGTCCGTTGCCATCAAGGCAATCGTCTCTTTTTTCAAGATTACGTCGCCAATGCGCAGTGCTTCAAGGAACTTGATATAGTCTTCCACTGTAGAAATACAGCCACCGCCGCCACCGGCAAACTCTTTCCCCAGATGACACCAATAACGCCAAGCGGGTGAAAACGTACCTGTTTCGGCATTGTAAAGGTATTGCTTTGCAAAACCGTCCCAATTTTCAAGGGGATGCAAGAAAGTGGAGTTTTTCATTCCAAGAGGTTCAAAAATATGCCGTTTAACGTAGTTTTCAAACTTTTCACCAGACAGAACCTCTACAAGTGCACCCAACACGTCGTGCGCTACACTATATTTCCATCCTTCGCCAGGTTCAAATTCCAACGGGGTTTTTGCAAACATATTCACCGTTTCAATCGTAGGGCAGTGATTGTTTGGTATGTTGTAATATTCCTCAAGCTCAGGAGTATGCATGTCGTAATTCATGCCGGAAGTCATTTGGAAGAGATGTAAGATTTTGATGGGTTTTTTCGCTTTTCTGATGCCGTTCTCGGTTTTAACGGTCATTTCCTTAAAGGCGGGCAGGTAATCGGACAGGTTGTCTTCCAGTGAGAACAGTCCCTTTTCCCACAGTTGCATTGCCGCGGTGCAAGTAATTAGTTTGGAACAAGAATATATATGATATTTTTCTTTTCCTTGTATGGGAATTTTATTTTCAGGGTCGGCATAGCCACCCATGTGGCGCAGGATGCATTCTCCATCCTTATAAACGATTAAGTCGAATCCTGGAATACCCATATTCAAAAAATGTTGGCACAGTGCTTTGGTTTGTTCAAACATATAAATTCTCCAATTAAAATAACGTAGTTATATTTTAACCAAATAATTTATTATTGTAAATATTGTTTGTTGCGTAATAGATTTAAAAACTTGCTTAACAATACAAGAAGGAACGAAAACACCTTTTTCTCAAGGCATATACAACGTAGGGTATATTCGTTAACCGAGCTTTATTGTTATGGTATTGTTGGCGGAAAAAGTTTGTTGAAGATGTCTTGATTTTTGTTTAGCGTTTGACTTGGCTTTCGGTTGAAAGTCTTACAGTAGTGTTGATAGAAGGCAGAGTAGGTAGAGTACCCTAACCTTAAAGAAATTTCAGTTGGTTTAACGCCTTTTTTAAGCAATGTTACGGCGAGAGACATCCTTTTCAAATTTATATATTGTTTTAGAGAAATGTGCATATATTTTTTGAATAAATGCAATATATAATATTCATTAAAATATAAAGCGTTCGCAATATCTTTTATTAGGAGCTTTGATTCAAGATTATCATTAATGTAGTCGATAATTTTTTTAATAGTAGGTGGGTGTGATTTTTCTTGCACAACGGGAGAATTCTCTTCAATTGCTTTATTGATTTCTATTAGAAATTGAATAAGGCTAGATATAAGGAAAGGATAATAGAATTTATCCGAGGACGTATATTTTTTTTCCCAAGACGAAAAGAACGATGGTAAATTATATTTTGCAACGATGTCTTTGCTAAATAATCTAAATTGCAAAGATGAGGGAGAAAAAAGATTTTTATAGAGATTATGGCTAATAGTCTCATTATTAGGAAGGATAGATGCGGGAAAACGTATTACGTATCTATCATAGGGTTGAGATAAGTCGATGGTTAATGAATGAAGCTGACGAACGTTTATTAAAATTAGGTCGCCAGAATGGAGATTGACTTCAAGCCCGTCAATCTTATAGGTAATGTTTCCTTGCTTTAAGTAAAGAATCTCGATTCTATCGTGAATTTCAGGTTTGCGCAATATAGGTTTGTCAGCTATAGAGTTGATAGAATGATGAAAAAATATCGTATTGTCTTTAGAAGTGTATCTTATAAATCTTGTTTCCATGCGCTTATTATAACGCACAATAAAAAAAATGTCAACTAAAGATAGACAACATTTTAAATGTTTTTAGCAAAAAATTATATTTACAAATACTTATTGCAATGTTAAAATAGGTTATGTAAATAAATTTTTTAACATTCTTTGCGGGTGGCATTTTGGTAATAGAGTTAGAACAAGAGCGCGTGAAGTTGTAAAAAAGTAGGAGAGTTTTATGTTTATCAATTACGCACATAGGGGGGCGTCGGCTTATCGCCCTGAAAACACTTTAATTTCTTTTCGCTATGGGGTGGAATTAGGCGCAAATGGGATAGAGCTTGATTTGCAAGAAACCAAAGACGGAAAGATTGTTATTTTCCACGACGATATAATTGATAACAAATGTAACGGTACTGGTAAGATTATTGATTATACGTACGAAGAATTGTATAATATGGATTTTGGTTTTTGGAAAGGTGAAGAATTTCGGGGAACGAAAATTTGTCTTTTTGAAGCTTTCGCAAAAGAATTTTTAGCAAAAGATTTAACCTTTGCGATTGAAATTAAATCGAATAATATTGAGCGACAAGTGTTAGATATTATTTACAAATACAAAAAACACGATAATATTTATATAACTTCATTTAAAATGGAAGTTCTTGAAAAGGTGCGGTTATTAGATAAGAAAATAAAGATTTCGTGGTTGATAAAAGAGCCTATCAACGAAGAAAATATTAAAAAGCTGTTGTCTATTCAAGGAAATCAAATCGCACCGAGCGCAAAAAACGTAACGTGTGAAGGGATTGAACTTGCGAGGAAGAATAAAATTGGGGTTCGACTTTGGGGAATATCGGATGAAGAAGTTATGCGTAAGGCATATCCGCTTTCCCCGGAAGGAATGACGGTTAATTTCCCTGATAAGTTAAAAGGATTACTCGACGAGATGCGTTCTAAAATACGTTGACGTTTAAATACTTTCAACAAATAAAGCGTTGACAGCCAAAGAAAAATTGTTTAATGGATTAAAAACGTTAAAGCAATAAAAACGAATGGGAGAAATAATTATGTTTCCGAAAAGAAAAATAAATCAACCTTGGGAAGGAAAAATGCAACCGTTTAAAATTATCGGCAACGTATATTTTATCGGTACGTTTCAAGCGTCTACGCATTTAATTGATACGGGCGAGGGGCTTATCGTGATAGATGCAGGGTATATGAACAGTTTCTATCTCGTGCTTAATTCGATTTACGAGCTTGGCTTTTCTCCAAAAGATATTAAATATATTGTCAATACGCATTGGCATTGGGACCACGTAGAAGCGACGGTGCCACTTGTTGATTTGTCGGGAGCAAAAACGTTGATAGGGCGATACGACGAAGAAAAAGCGAAGGCATATTTTACGCCCGATATCCTTATCAAAGACGGCGATACACTTTCGCTTGGGAATACCACGATAGAATTTATGGAAACGCCGGGACACACAAAAGGTACGATTTCATTGTTCTTTAATACGCAAGAGAACGGAAAGACGTATCGGGTGGGAATGTTCGGTGGTGCGGGAGCGAACACGTTAAAAGCGGGCGCGTTCGACTTTGACGGTTGTCGCGAAGCGTATAGGGCGTCTTTGAGACGCTTAAAAGGCGAAAAAGTAAACGTGTTTATTGGCAATCATACGTGGAATAACGATACGTTCGGCAAGGGAAAAATTCTATTAGAAACAGGCGAAAACCAATTTATTGACGACGAACTTTGGGGAGCATTTCTTGATTTTTGTGAGAACCGATTAAACGTAATAGAAAGTCGGGAAAGTAACTGATTTCATATATTTACACTATATTACCCCGAAATCGAAAATCACGTGATTTTCGTAGTAAGTTTAGCAACTTACTAAAAAACAATTAATGGATAAAGATATTTATTAAATACTTAAAAAAACAGGAGGATTTTATGAAAAACACAACAAAAAAAATTTCACAGGTATTGGCGCTTATTTTAGCGTTGGGTAGTGGAAGCGTCTTGGCGTCTTGTCAACAACGTGCAGGCGGCGGAAAAAGCGAGGCGATTGATGCCAACAGAACGCAACTTTACGTTTCATCGTATGGCGGTGGGTTTGGTTCAAGTTGGTTGTATGAATTAAAAGGTCGCTTTGAATTGGCATACAAAGACGTTTGTTTTGAACCGGGAACGGACAAACTCGGCGTGCAAATTATCGTTGACCCGGGTGAAGCTTCGGGCTCAAGTTTAACCTTGCAAACGAATGATAACGAAGTCATTTTTACTGAAAACGTTCCTTATTTCAGTTGGGCTAAAGGCGGAAATCTTGTGGATATTTCTGACGTTGTGACAGACGTTATCGCGCAAGACGGGGTGGATTTGTCCAACAAACAAAAAGCAGCGCTTACAACGGTTGACGGCAATTATTATGCATTGCCACATTATGAGGGGTATTATGGTATTACGTATGACAAAGACGTATTTAACACGAAAGGTTTGTACATAGCGCAAGACGGTAGTTTTACGAATGCGGCAGGCGCTCTTAGTGTTGGTCCTGACGGAAAAACCGGTGTGATTGGCGGCGTCGATTATAGTCTTGACGACGGATTGCCCGCTACTTGGGAAGAGTTTTTCGACCTTTGTTATTATATGAAAACAATTCAAGGCGTAACGCCGATAATGCTTGCGGGCAAGGTAGCCGAAGCATATTCTATGCGTTTCCTTGACGCGATTTGCGCCGCGTATACGGGCGAAGAGATGAGCGGTTGGTATGACTTCACGGGTGAAATCGAATACGTTACTTCTACGACAACGGATAGTACGGACGAAGTGAGTGGCACTTTGTTTGGGTATAAAATGAATACGACAACGGATACGATAGACGAGACAACGGGTTATTTGTTGCGTCAAATGCCGGGAAGATTGGTTGCAATTTCGGTTTTAAACAAATTGATTAAGGAAGGCTATTTCGAGCAGACTGCATTATTATCGGTAACGGAAGACCAAAAGAAGGGACAAAACGACTATATTAATTCCTCGTTGAGAAATAAGCCCGTTGCCATGTTGATTGATGGAAATTGGTGGGAATCCGAAGCCGATTTTACCGAGAGTATTGCCGCTTATCCGCACGGGTATCCGAACGGTAAAAAAAGTGATAGACATTTTGCATATATGCCTTTGCCGACGAAGCTTACGGCAGCCGATGATAACGAAGGGGATTCGAAGACGATCATGGAGTACAACCGTGCGTATGCCGTATTAAATAAATGTGCACTTCCGACGTGGAAAATAGCGCTTGCGAAAGACTTTTTACGTTTTGCGTATTCTCCGGAAAGCTTGGAATGTTACACTAAAGTAACGGGCACGGCGAGGGGATTGCAATATAATATTTCCGACGCGGCTTATAACGAATTGTCGTCTTACGGACAGTCGCTTTGGAACAATCATAAGAACGGTAACGTTGTTTATAAGTTATCGAACAATAATCTTTATATAAACAAAGAAACGGATTTCAGCGACACGTGGGGTAGTGGCTCTTTCCGCTCTCCGTTTGATGCTTTGAGACTGAATAACGCAACCGTTTTGAGTTATTACACAGGAACTCTTATATCGGAGAGCAAATGGCACAGTGACTATTCGCGCTATTTTACTATAAACGCTTAAACACGAGGTGAAGACATGGAAACGAATTCCATTATAAAAACAAATAAGAAGATAAAAAGTCGTAAATTGGTTAAACGGAATCGATTAATCTTTTATATCGTGTGCGCTACGTTGCCACTTTTACAATTTTGCTTGTTTTGGTTTGGAACGAATTTAAACTCCATAATGTTGGCGTTTAAAGAATATACGTTTATAAAGGGAGAAGGAAACGTAGCGAGTTTTGTCGGATTTAAGAATTTATTTAAGAATTTCGGGGAACTTTTTGCAACCATAGAGGACAAGAGTTCGCTGGGAACGATGATTTTGAATTCTTTGCTTACCTATTTCGTTACGATGATGTCTTTGGTGCTTTCCATATGCTTTGCATATTATATAACGAAAAAACATTGGGGAGCGAAAACGTTTCAAGTTTTACTTTTTATACCGCACATCGTGTCGTCTATCGTTATGACTATACTGTACATGCACGTGGTGGAAATCTTTATCCCTGGGTTGATGCTGGAATTGTTCGACGTGACGGTGAAGCCCCCGTTTGCGTCTGGTCTCGACACGGCGCGTGTGTACGTGTTATTCTATCTCGTATGGGCGAGTTTTGGTACACATACGTTGCTATTTTGTGGAAGTATGAACGGAATCTCCGATTCTATTTTCGACGCCGCAAAAATTGACGGGGCGAGAGAGGCAAGAGAGTTTATTTCCATTGTTGTACCGATGATTATGCCTACGATTATGACGTTTGTTATTACGAACACGGCGCATATTTTCACCCACCAGATGGGCTTGTTCACCTTTTTCGGAGGACAGACCGGTAGAGTGGTGTCAGATTCGCGGATATGGACGGTAGGATATTTCTTATATACCGAAACGAAACTTGCGGCTGGCAACGCGGACGTTGCTGCATATCCGCAGGTTGCGGCGTTGGGCATAAGTATTTCGATGGTAACCATACCAATCGTGCTTTTGACGAGAAAGTATTTGTCGAAAATTGGTCGGTATTAAGGACGGAGGGTGATATGGAACAAACGGTTAAAAAAATTAAGAAAAAGAAATCCATAATGAGTTGGCTTTCGCTTGTAATCCTTTCGATTTTGATTGTGTATTCAGTCATATTTTTCACCATAATGATATGGGGTTTCTTTACGTCGGTGCAATCAATCCGATGGTTCGAGACGTATAAGAATCAAGTGTGGCCCGAATCGTTATTGCCTTGGAAATGGAAATTTAAGAATTACTACGACGTATTTATGTCGTTCCAGCTCACGACCAAAGTAAAAACGTTTTTCATACAAGATATGTTTCTTAACTCGATTCTGTACGCGGGCGTCGGCGCTTTTTTGCACGCAGGGGTGTCTTGCCTAATGGCATATCTGGTTGCGAAGTTCAAGTATAAAACGAGTGGCATAATATATTGGTTGGTTATTATGACGATGACGATACCTATCGTAGGGTCGGATATCAGTAATATCCAACTTCTCGATTCGCTTGGTTTATACGACGAGTTTTTCGGTGCTTGGTTGTTGAAGTTTAACTTCACGGGTACGTACTTTTTGGTTTTCCATGCGACCTTTGCTCGTATACCTGACGACTATGCGGAGGCTGCAAGTATTGACGGGGCTGGGGAAACAACTATATTTTTACGGATAATTTTCCCTATGGTATCGAGTACGTTTTTCACCGTATTCTTGCTTTATTTAATTTCTTTATGGAACGACTATCAAGTGCCACTTTTGTATTTGCCGAGTCGCCCGACGCTTTCCTATGGGCTGCAAGTCCTTTCGAGAGGTACACTGCAAGCTGATGAAACCGGAGGAATTGACTATGGATATATTCCTTATCGGTTGACGAGTTGTTTTATGGTTGCTCTGCCGATTATGACCGTATTTTTGGTGTTTAGAAAACGGATTATGAACAAATTGGATATGGGTGGCATAAAAGAATAAACCGATAAGAAAAACATAGTAAAATAAGGAGATATTTATGAGAAAAAATAAGATTTATAAAAATGTACGCAAACCCTTATGCGTTTTTTGCAGTGTCGCCTTGGGCGCTGTGGTGGCGTTGGGGGTAGGCGGTTTGACGAAAGACGTGGTGGCGGATGTCGACGACAATTCCACGCTTACGACGTTTTTAGAACAAACATATGCCGTTGGAGATACGGTTACTTTGCCTTCCTATGAATTTAACGTAGGAAACGGCGATGTTCAAGCAGATAGAGTAATTCGCTTCCCTTCGGGGCAAGCATACGTCGGGGATACGTTTACCCTTACGGAAATGGGAGAATATACGTTATCGTATAGCGCCCAGATTGGCGGGAAATATTACGAGAAAGAAGAAACGTTCGACGTTGAAGAAAAAATGTTTTCTATTGACGGGGAAAATTCAAGTATGTGTTTTGGCGCAGTGGCGGAAAACACGCAGTACACGTCAAGCACGAAAGAAGGTTTAATCGTTAATTTGGCTCCAGAGGGAATTTTTCGTTACAATAAGATTATCGACTTAAAAGAATATAGCGCGACGGAAGAATTTATAAGTTTGTCCGTGTTGCCAAACCAAATTGGTGTTACCGATGTTTACGAAATTTACGTTACGCTTACGGACGTGTACGACCCCGATAATT
>JAZNIR010000083.1:0-28377 GCA_045577595.1 Candidatus Scatosoma sp. | reverse complement strand
GTTATACGGCGAAGGAAATCAAAGAGATCGACGCATATTGTCAAAGCAAGGGGATTGAATTGATTCCCTGTATTCAAACGTTGGCGCATTTAAATCAAATATTCCGTTGGGAAGAATATCGAAACGTATGGGACGTGGAAGATATCTTGCTTGTTGACGAGGAAAAAACTTATCAGCTGATCGAAAAATTCATAGCCACCGTTTCCAAATTGTTTTCTTCCAAACTGGTACATATCGGAATGGACGAGGCGCATATGCTGGGGCTTGGAAAGCGTTTGGATAAATACGGATATGAAAATAAAAGCGAAATTTTACAACGTCATTTGAAAAAAGTTTGTTCGATTGTCGATAAATACGGTTGTAAACCGATGATTTGGTCGGATATGTTTTGTCGAAACGTCAACGGCGGAGAATACTACGGCGATCATATAGTCATTCCGCAAGAAGTCGTTGAAGACGTTCCTAAAAATTTGGAATTGGTATATTGGGATTATTATCACACGAAAGAAAAAGATTTCACGGCAATGATTAAAACGCACAAGGCGTTTAAAAATCCCGCGTGGTTTGCAGGTGGAGCTTGGTCTTGGTTGGGTTTCGTACCGAGTAACTTTTATTCCATAAAAACCATGAAACCTGCGATGACGGCTTGTCGGAAAAATAATATTCGTAACGTTATGATAACGCTTTGGGGAGATGGTGGCAAAGAGTGTTCGACTTTTTCCGTTTTACCTTCCTTGTATTACGTTAAATGTATTTATGACGGGAAAACGAGCTTAAAACAGATTAAAGCGGGGTTTAAAGCTTTAACGGGCGAGTCGTTTGACGTCTTAAAAAAATTGGATATGCCGAATTTGATTGCTGGCAACAAAGATATAAACGCAAACCCCTCAAAATACGTTTTGTACAACGACCTATTCAACGGTTTTTTGGATACTACGTTGCCAGACGGCGGAAATGAAGATTACGTAAGAATCGCAAAATCGTTACGTAGGGCAAAACGGCAAAGTTCGTTTAAAGATTTGTTTGAAATGGAAGCCCGTCTTTGCGACGTTTTATCCATAAAATACGATTTGGGTATTCAATTACGCAAAGCATATCAAGAAAACGATAAAGAAAAACTTGCTGCATTGGTTGCGGAAATTAGAAAGACCGAAACAAAATTAAAAGCCTTTTATAAGATTTACAAAAAAGTTTGGCTTACCGAAAACAAACCGTTCGGGTTTGAGATACAGGATATTCGTTTCGGGGCGTTGCAAGGGCGCTTGCAATCGTGCCGTGAAAGAATAATGGATTTTTTGAATGGAAAAGAAACGGAGATCCCCGAATTAAAAGAAGAATTGTTGGATTATGAAAACGGCGGCAAACGTTTATTGCTTTGGGTATCGTGGCAAAAGCTCGTGAGCCCTAACATTCTTTAAAGGAAAGGCGGGAAGAAGTAATGAAAATACATTTCGACGCCATATCATTAAACTGGATAAATAAAAAATAATAAAAAAATTGAAATATAAGGAGAACATTTATGAAGAAAAAAATAGCAAGTATGATGATGGCAACATTTATCTTGGGCGGCGTTTGTATGCCTGCTACGGGTTGTGGAAAGAGAGGCGGAATACAAATCGACCATACGAAAACACAATTGTACATAAGCAACCATGATGCAGGTATCGGGCGTTCTTGGATAGAAGCGGTTGGCGCGGCGTTTGCGGAAGATTTTGCGAATTATTCGTTTGAAGAAGGCAAACAGGGCGTGCAAGTGATTTATAATCACAATAGCCGTATCGGACAAGCAAATTTTTACGAAACGATTGAAAGAGACGCGGATTACGTTTATTTTGCGGAAAATATAGACTATGCGATGTACGGACGCAAATTTGCTGACGTAACGGACATCATGGGGAAAGGCGCAATAACGGGCGTTGACGAAAACAACAATTTTATTCGCGAATCGAATTCAATCGCGAATAAAATGGATTCGCAAATGTTGATACATTTGGATATGGATGGTTCGACGGAAGTACAATATAATGCGTTCCCCTATTATTTGGGGTTGAAAAATGTCAATTATAACATTGACCTTTGGAGTGAGAAAGAATTTTATTTTTCCAAAGACGGAGCGCCTAGTGAAATTGTTGCAAAGGCGTTGAATGAAAATGGTGATATTGCGAAAGCAAAAATGGCGTATGAGAGCGAACTTGCAAAAATAAAAGCTGGCGAAGAAAGTATGTATTGGTTTTTTGCTAATAAAGACGGAAAAACGACGATCGACGGAGTAACGTATGACGTGGGTTTATCTGCCGGTCCTGACGGGAAATACGATACGCCCGACGACGGTTTACCTGCGACATATGAAGAATTTTATCTTTTGCTTGATAAAATGTCTTCAGGTGTTACGCCTTTTATTTGGACGGGGCATAATGCTGGATACGCCGATCAGTTGACAACGGCTTTATGGCAAAACCATGCGGGCGCGGAAGATTTAAAAGTGTACTATACTTTAAATGGCACTTTGGATAATCTTGTTGAAATCGGTACTAACGGCAAAGTTGTTAAAATCGGTGGCGAGTTGCAAACCAACTCTCACACGTTCGCCGGGGGGCAAACGGACGGATATGAAGCGCAAAGAATGATCAGTAAATATTATGCGTTGGAATTTGCGGAAAAAATCGCAAAAACTTCTACGTGGACGCATACGGCGTGTTATGATTCGACGTCGCAAAGTGAGGCACAAAACAAATATTTGACGCAGGGATATACGGCAAGCGGCAAGCCTATCGCTATGTTGATGGATGGTTCTTGGTGGCAACAGGAAGCAGACACAACGTTTGAAATCATGGCGAAACAAAACGTGAAATATAAAAAATCCAATCGTAATTACGGTATGTTTTATTTGCCTGTCGCCACGATAGATAGATTCGTTGAAAAATACGAAAACGGGGAGAAAAACACAATTGTAGCTGCGAACGACTCGTATTCCTTTATTAATGGCAATTTGGCTGAAGGTAGTGCGGCATTGGCTGTATCAAAAGCATTTCTTTCCTACACTGCCAGCGATAAAGCTATCGGGATTTTTATGGAACATACGAATATGTTGCGTCCGTTCCAAACCGAAATTTCGGATGAAGTAAAACAAACACTTTCCCCGTATGGCCAAAACCTGTTGACATATAAAGAGTACTCAACGGTGCTTTATTCGTATACGGATAATCAATTTATCAAAGCCAACAGAACGGTTTTTAAAAACGCTCACGACGGTTGGAACTGGCATAGCTATACGGCAACGATGGGAGAAAAAGTATACCCTATCACCTCTATCCGTAATGCGCTTGGAAAAGGCGTAACAGGCGAGACTTATTTTGAAGGACTGTACAATTATTATAAAAACGTTTGTGGGTTATGGTAATGATTGTATAAAAATAAAAGAAAAACAGTCGGGAGGAACGTATGCAAAACAAAGAATGTATAAATAATAAGCAAATACTTGGCAATAAGAAAAGAAAAAACAATTTCTCATTAGCAAGAAAGCGAGAAACGGTATTTTATATTTTATGTATAGCGGTGCCGATGATACAGTTTGCTATTTATTACATAGGTGTAAACTTTACAAGCTTTTTATTGGCTTTTCAAAAATATGACAGCATAGAGATGAAATATCAGTGGGTCGGGTTTGAAAATTTCAAAACTATGTTTTCACAATTGGCATTAAAAGGTTCGATTTTGCGTGAATCGGTTTTTACTTCGATAAAAACCTACTTTTTAGGTTTGTTGGTAATTCCTTTTACGTTGTTGTTTCCTTTCTACATTTATAAGAAAATGCCTGGTTCGGAATTTTTCAAAGTTATGTTATATTTGCCGTCTATTTTGTCGGCGATGGTTTTGGGATTATTATATCAATACTTCGTCGACCAAGTGATTCCTGAAATTGCGTTGAAAGAATTCGGTAAAGTACTTCCGCCGTTTTTAAAGGATGTAGAAACTCGTTACGGTTTTGCTTGGGCGTTTACGGTGTTTATTGGTTTCGGGGGCAATATTTTAATTTATTTAAGCGCTATGTCGCGAATTCCCGATTCGTTGGTTGAGTATGCGAAATTAGAAGGTTGCAAGCCATTTCAAGAATTTTTAAAAATAACTCTTCCCATTATATTCCCTACGTTCGCCACCTTTTTCGTTACGGGAGTCGCCGCATTTTTTACCAATCAACTTGGATTGTTTACTTTCTTCGCAACGGACTCGACAGACGTTTCGACCGTGGGATATTACGTGTATTGTTTGGTGGTGAATAGCGAAGGCTATGAATCATATCCTATGGCGTCGACGATCGGATTGTTCTTTACGCTGATCATAGCTCCGCTTACGTTATTCGTTCGGTGGCTGATGAATCGATTAGATCCAAACGTACAGTATTGAGGTGGATTATGAAAAAGAAAATGACAAAGAAAAAATTAAAATTTAACGCATACATGGCTATCTTTTTCACCTTGTTGTGCGTGTATACCCTTATATTAATTGCTTTATTGTGTTGGGGCCTTATTAAATCGTTGCATGAACTAGACGATTTCATTTTAGGCGGTTCGTCTGCTGCATCTTGGCCTGGGAAATTTTCGTTTCAGAATTATTTGGATGCTTTCAGTGTTATTAGCTATAAGTTACCGACCGCAGCCGGCGGTGGCGAAGTAGGCCTTGCGGAAATGCTTTTCAATTCGATTATGTACGCTACGGGTTCGGCAGTCGTTTCGGTTTTGACGTCTTGCGTAATGGCGTACGTTACCGTAAAACATAAATTTGGCTTTAATAAGATTATCAATGCTATCTTTTATTTTGCGTTACTCGTGCCGATCGTTGGGGCTATGCCTGCATCTATTCGAATCACGAACTCCTTAAACTTAATGGATAAATGGCACGGCGTATTCTTTATGAAACTGAATTTTGTCGGCGGCGTAGGATTCTTGATTTTCCAAGCGGCGTTTAAATCTTTGGACGACGGATATAAAGAGGCTGCGCTGATTGACGGCGCGTCCCATTTCCATATTATGGTCTTGATTTCGTTCCCGCTCGTGAAAACGACGATCATGACGTTGTTTATGATGAAATTCATAGAGTTTTGGAATGATTACCAAACGCCGATGATTTATTTGCCGACGCACCCGACTGCGGCATACGGTTTGTTTGCATTCAACAGGGATACAAATCCCCATTATGCGTTCATTACGTACAAAGTGGCAGGGTTTATGATTTTGTTATTGCCGATTTTATTGGTATTCTTAATTTTGAAAGATAAAATGATGGGCGGCTTGACGGAAGGAGGATTAAAAGGATGATCAAAATACGTAACAAAGCAGTCATTGCCTGTTGCGCTACCATGGTTACTTGTGCTTGTATTGGTATAGCTATTCCCACGCAAAAGGTTGTGGCGAATACAGGGCATGCTTCCGTTTGCGATTTATTTTTGCCCGCAGACGTGCAAATAAACCCTATGTACGTTGATCCCGACGCTTTATATTTGGAACGCGGACTTTGCATTACGTCCAATAATGAAAAAGAATTTATTGAATTGCGTGATTCCGTTTGCGGGGAATTTACCTTTGATTATTTGCCTTTAAAAACGGAAAACGGTAAATATTCCGCGCAGCGTTTGGAAGTTCTCTTTACCGACGAACATTCTTCGGATGAATGGACGCTTGTGATCGAGCATGGAGAAACAACGAACGCATACGTTGAATTCAACGGCGTTACGGCGGGGATATATTATTATAAATTGGGTACGCAAGGCGGACTTACGCAACTTGGAAACAGTACGGGAGATTATACGCAATTTTCGGCGGATAAGATCCGCGTTCGTTTTGATCCGCATACGATGTCCGTATACGTCGGTAGCGCGGAAAGCGAACAATCGCTCGTTTGGTCTATGTCGGAAAAGGTCAATGACGGGAGAAACGTGGGAGAAGTTCTTTCTCCGTTTAAATCCTATAACGTATCGTTTGGAATAACCGAATATTTAGACGAAAACGGCTCGGTGTTGTTATATTCAGTAAATGATACAGCTTTGAACGGTTTGTTTTTAAATGACTCAACGCCCGTGCTTTTTGCGGACGTAGAATACGACGCCGTTGTTGGCGTGAAATATACCTTGCCCGAAGCATACGCTTACGACGTGGCGGACGGAATGATTTCTTCTGCGGATATTCGCAATCGTATTTATTACGAGGGTACTTTAATACAGTCGAACTCGAAAACGTTTACGCCAAACGTTGCGGGAGATTATGTAATCGAATATGAAACGGAAAATAATGCGGGAATTGTTTCACAAAAGAGTTACGCGTTCACCGTTCACGAGAAAATGCCCGTTTATGAAACGGAATTGGAATGGGATTTGCAAGACGAGTACGTCGTCGGAAGTCGCGTCGTCGTACCTAATTCCGTTATATACGGTGGATTGAGACGTTACGGTACGGAAAGGGGCACGCTTACTATTTTTAAAAACGGAATTGCATTGCGCGCATACAGCGACGTTTACGGCGGTTTCGCGTATACGTTTTCTGCTGTTGGCGAATATGTATTCCAATATGATTTAGGTGGTGAAACGGGCGATTACACCGTTAACGTCACGGACGGGAATAATGCGTTTATCACCGACAGCTTGGATAAATATTATTTGCTCAATTCCTTTGTCGATTGTTCTTCGTTCGTCTTTAAAATGAACGGGCAAGAAACCGATTACGATTTTATGGTCATTTATCCTAGCGGAAAACGTTTGGCTAATGATAAATTTATCGTTGACGAAGTGGGGCGTTACATAATAATGGCGGAAAAAACGCTCGACGGACGAACGGTTGCCTTTGAACGTTCTTTTGACGTATATACAGCGGGCATTCAATCTTTCGCCTCGACTTCAAACAGCGTTACCGTCGAATATGGCAAAAGCATATTTACGGCTAGAGAAGGAGTGGTTGTAACGACGACTCAATCGGGAACGTTGGTGGAATACACCCAACCGATCGATCTTTCAACCTACGTTGGGCAAACGCAGTTAAAAAACGACAAAGTTACGCTTTCCGATAGGGCAAAACCTTTAATAGAATTTTCGGTTGATCCTTCGGCGTATGGGATTGAATCGGCAAACGGTATCAATTTATACATAACTGATGCGGCTAATCCTGAAAATAAAATCACAATCGTTGTAAAAAGTGAAAATTCCAAAAAATGGTCGTATATCCGTGCGGCTGCAACTGGTCAGGAGCTTTCGGGTTGGAATAACGATTCGGATAAGCGTTGGATGACAAACTACGGTTTCATTACTTTACATTCGTTTAAGGGTATGTTGGTGGAAACGGAGAAAACCGCGGATACGAAAATAGCGCTGTATTACGATTCCGAAAACAAACAACTTTTATCGCTGGCAAGATATGATTATCAAAATCATATAATCAACGATTTTGACGATCCCAAATATACGGGCGGCGCAATATGGGACGGCTTTACATCTAACCAAGTGTATTTGAGTTTTGAGGTTACGGGCGTTTCGGCAATTTCGTCCAGTGTAGTCGTTTACAAGCTCAACGGAACAACGCTTACGGATAAAGTGGTATTAAATCGTGAGTTGCCGACGATCGAAATAGACGGCGACGATTCGTTGACAGGGGTCAAAGGATATTCTCTTGCAGTGCCCACCGCTCGTGCGTTTGATTATACGGGCAAAGAAATTGCGCAAATTACGAATAAAGTATATTATGAAAACGGCGGCAGATTGTATGACGTTTCAATAAATAACGGTCGTTTTGCCACGCCTCGCGTCGGAACATATTATATCGTATATCAAGCGATTGATTGTTTTGGCAATGTCGCCACGGAAAGATTGACGGTGGACGTTGATGAAAGCGTTGTAGATTGGCGCGCCGTATGGATTGATGGCGAAGTCCCCGAAGAATATAAATCAGGCGTCGTCGGGCAAGCGCTTGCTCTGTTTGGTAAAGAAAATATTTACGTGGAAAACGCTTTTGGCGACGTTGCAATTACGCGCAAAGTCTACCGTATCAATGGTTCCGATTTAGAAGAAATTGCAGTAGAAGAAGACATGCTACTTGTGGAGAAACAAGGCGTTTATCGTATCGATTATGAAATCATAGACGAGATCGGCAGAAAAATTCCGCTTTCTTACGAAACGGAAATGGAATATTCTTCCGACGTAGTGATCGTGTCGGATATTCCTTATTACATAGGGTTTGTGAGAGGCAACGAATACAAAATTCACGACTTGTATTATAAGATTTATAACAGCGAAAACGTAACCGCGCAAAAGGCAGACGTATATATCAATGGTGAAAAATACACCAAAGACACCTATGCGTTGGAAAAGGTCGTAGAGACGGAGAATGCATCCGAGGCGGTAGAAACGGTAAGTTTACGTTATCAAAGCGGCGATATCGTTTTACGTGAATACGAAATTCCTGTAAAGACGGTGTATAAAGAAAAAACGTTGCCCGGTAGACCGATTAAAACCACGCGCTTTTTGCCAGAAAGATATTTTGTATGTGACGAAGGTGACAGTGTTGTCGCAAAAACCAATTATTTACTTTTAAGCACGATTTCCGACGATCATTCGATTCGGTTCGCGCAGGCGATCTCCGTGGCGGATATAGAATTTTTGTTTGACGTGGATTTTGAAAGAAGTTCAAATTTGGAGGCGATAGCCACGAACGTGCAGGCGTTGAACGTATATTTGACGGATTCCACCAATATCCACCGTCAGTTAAAGTTGACGATGTTTATGGAAAACGGAACTCTTAAATTTGCGATCAACGACGATTATATGAATGCGGTAGCGATGTCCGGTTCGTTGACGGGTACTTCGTTTGATGGAATTAGCTTTAAATTCGGTACGGGTACGAACACATTCTATGACGGTACGACGTCAACCAAGCTCGGTACGCCGATTGCCTATTTGAACGGCGATGCTTTTGTGGGTTTTGGTGGTGAAGTATACGTATCTTTTGCAATGGACCGAAACGCGGAGGGGACGACGAATATCCGTTTGTATTCCATCGGTAATCAGTCGTTTTCCAACAATGAATCGACTGATAGTGGCGAGCCTACGATCATCGTTTCCAATGAGTTGAGCGGCGTGTACACTACGGGTACGAGATTAACCGTTCCTGCGGCGACGGTAAGCGACGTGTTGAGTAGCATCTATGACGACGATTTCACAGTTACGGTAACGATGACGAAAGACGGCGTTACGACGATTGTAAAAGACGTATTGGGTAATGAATTAAACAATGTATCGGCGTGGATTTCTTACGAAATCATTTTGTCGGATATGGGGGATTACAGAATCGTATATACGGCAAAAGATAGTCGAGGGACGCAAGGCACGCGTGAATACGTAGTTACTGCGATAAACCGTGTCGAGCCTACGATTACGTTAAGTGGCGACGTGCCCAAACAAATTTCGTATGGTGCAACCGTGTCCTTGCCGACGGCAACCGTAGGGTTTATGGAAATCAATGATGCAAATTTAAGCTATGCAATTTATATCGCTCCGTCCGGTCGGTATTATATGGTCGAGAACGGCAAATTCGTAGCAACGGAAAAGGGCGTATACGTAATCCGTTATTATGCGCTAGACACATACGGCAATTATACGCTGTTGGAATATTCCGTAACGTGTAGATAAAATAGGAGGTGAGAAAATGGCAAAAAAGAACGTATTAAAAAAGCTCTTTACGATTTGTTTAAGCGCGTTTCTGTGTTTTTCGGCTTTCGGCTGTGAAAATAAAGGCGCTTCTGCCGCGGGTGATGATAATACCTCGTCGGAAGTCTTGGTGGAACAACATGGCACGCATACTGCAAGCGTAAAGCCTACTCGTTTTTATATGGTGAAAAACGGTCAAACCGATTATAAATTGCTTTTGCCCAACGAACCTACCGAATACGAAATTGAGGCGGCTTCGTTGATCAACGAATTTATGCTCCAATCTTTAAACGTCGTTTTTCCCGTCGTTTACAGTAATGAAGTATCGGATGCATCAAGCGGCAAATATATTTCGATTGGCGACACTTCGCTTATGCGCAAAAGCGGTATTTCCGTTGGTGCGGAAGAATACGGCTCGTCGGGGTTTAAGATTGTAACGAAATCGGACGACGTATATATTTCGGGAGCAAGAAACACTCTCCGACAAGGCACGTATTATGGCGCACAAGAGTTTTTGAAACAAACGATCGGTTGGAAAGCGTACGCAGCGGACGAGGTGCAATTCAACGTTTTGAATACATTGCCCTTATACGATTTTGACGTGACGGAAATTCCCGAATTCGATTCACGGCGTTTAAGCTTTGCAAAATTAAGAAAATCGTCTACTTGGTTACGATATTTACGTTTGGAAATATACGAGGAATCGCGTTTGGATTATAGCGGACACAGCCACTTTGAAGTGTTACCTCCGACAAAATACGCGCCGTTGCACGAGGATTGGTATTATTGGCAACCAGGCCACTCTTATGATGATGCGAATGCACGTCTGTACGGGCAACTTTGTTTAACGAACGAAGAAATGACGGAAGAATTCATCCGTGTGCTTGTGGAGGATTTCAAAGCGAATCCGCAAACCAATTTTGTGCATCTTGGGCAACAAGACTCTGATAAGATGTGCGATTGCGACAATTGCGATGCCGCGAAAGAGAAATACAACACGAACAACGCAGGTTTGATGGTAATGTTTACGAATAAAGTCGCGCGTGGAGTTACCGAAATCATTCAGCAAAGCGAACCTGACAGGGTTATACAGTTTGAAATGTTTGCGTATTTGGATACGAAAGAGCCACCCGTAAAACAAGTGGACGGTACGTACGTACCCGACTGCGACGAGGTGATACCTGACGACAACGTAGTCGTACAGTTTGCGCCGCTTGGTAGCAACGTCAGTGAAACGATTGATAGCGTAGCAAACCAAGTGTTTTATGATTATTTGCAAGGTTGGAAATCCTTGACGGATAATATAAGCACGTGGACTTATAACACAAATTTCCGCTGGCTTGTAATCAATCATAAAAATTGGGATACGGCGTTGCATGATCTTCGCGTATATTCCAAAGAAGGCGTAAAACGAGTATATAATCAATCCTCAAACAACATTGTTTCCGCGGGGCTTTTTGAACTCCGTTCGTACGTCGAATCCAATTTGATGTGGAATATATCTTTGGATTATCAAACGCTTGCAAAGGAATTTATCAACGGTTATTACGGCGTAGCCGCACCGTATATCCAGCAGATGTTTGAGGCAATGACGACGTATTACGAATATTTACATACGGAAAAATCCCTTACGGGCGATCATGCCATAACGCTCGACGGTTCGAAATATTGGTCGTTTGGGTATGTGGAAAGTATTCGTCAAATCATGGAAAAAGCGTTTGCGGCAATCGAACCGTTGAAAGAAAGCGATCCGGGGTTGTATGACAAATATTATTGGCGAGTTGCGGGGGCGTATTTGGAAAATTTGTATATGCAAATGCACTACTATCGCACGAATTACGGCAAAGATTATTCGTTGGCAGCTATCGATTTGTTTGAAAAGATTTGTAATAAATTGGGATTAGTATATATGGACGAAAACATGGAGAAATCACTTTCTTCGTACATTTCGCAGTGGAGGGGAACGTATGCGTAAAAACTTTTTAATAATATGTTTAACGTTATTATGTTTTTTAATTCCTTGCGTTTCCGCTTGTAATAATTCTACGTCCCCGTCCACGCCTGATAACGAACAAACCGAGCCGTTTAATCCCGTTTTAAACGAATTAGACGTACAAATCGGCGTAGACCAAACTTTTCAGTTGCAAGTGTTGAACAATACGAAAAATGCAGCGGTGGAATGGGTATCTCTCAATTCGGATATCGTCAAAGTAACGAATGGGGAACTGCTTGGTTTAAAAACGGGGGTTACATCCGTTCGCGCAATGGTTGGCGAACGTACTTTGGTTTGTAAAGTAACCGTAACGATGCAAGAACAACTGCTGCTACAACTTACTTTGAAAAACGAGCCTCGCACGGACGGGGAGTACCGTTTGAATTTACTAAAAGGCGATGCGTATACGATAACGCCTGCGTTGGTAGGTAGGACGGAGTTGCAAGAAGTGTCGTTTGACGTTTCGTCGTCAAACGCGGCGCTTTTGATAGTAGGCTCTACAATCACGGGTGAATCGACGGTGGAAAACGCGATTGTGAAAGTTTCTTGTTCCTACGAGGGCAAAACATACGAAATCGACGTGATCGTATCCGTATACGAGGAGGTGTAAGATGAAAAAAGTCTTAAAAATTATTTTCTCGACGATTTTGTCCGTTTGCACGGCACTTCCTTTTTTCGCCTGTTCGACAAGCGATAACTCTTCTTCAACCCCGCCTATAAGCGAGCCGAAAGAAGAATATTACGTTACGCTGAACAGCAATGAAGTAACGATTGGCGTAGGGGAAACGTTTTCGTTGGAAGTAAAGAAATTCAACGAATCGAACGAGGAAACGGAAATATCTTCTCTCACCTACGTTTCCGACGCGCCGAAAATCGCGTCGGTGGAAAACGGCACGATCACCGCAAAGCAAACGGGTGAAACGTATATTCACGTAAAAGCGGACGGTTTATCGACGGCGTGTTTCGTTACGGTAAAAAAAGAAACCGTGGTGTTGGATGGTTTCGTGATCATGTTCACGACCGAACAGCTTTTCGTCGGCGTGCCTGCGCAGGCGTATGCATGTATTTATAAAGACGGCGAATTGATTGCCGAGCCTGCAGTTTCGTGGAGCGTAGCAGACGAAGAAACGCTCTCTATCACGGAAAGTGGTTTAGTAACGCCTAAAAAAACAGCAGAAAGTACGTGCATTTTTGCGGAATATACCTATCAGGGAACAACCTATTCCGCGACGAAAGAAATTGCAGTGGTAGAGCCGCTGTATTACACTTTTTCTAATCAGGCGATTGAACTTGCAACGCCACAAACGGTGAGCGGATCGGCAAATACGCTTTGCGTAAGCAAAACGTTGAATTTGTTGGAAGTCAACGCGATAAGTGGAGAATCTCGCGTCTTATCGGCGGACGAATACGAGATAAATTCTATGGACGAAACGATTGCCACCGTAGCCAAACAAACGGACGGCACGTCTATCGTTACGGCAAAAGCGGCAGGCAAGGGAAAAATGCGTGCCTCGATTACAACCAAAGGTGAAACAGTAGGTACGGTGGTAAACGTGAGCCACGCAGTGGCAAGCGTTGCAGATATGGACGCGCTTTCCTTGGCGGGACGTAATCAACCGCAAGCAATGCAAGAAGATTATATTCTCGTTTCGGATATAGATTATCAAGGGGACGTGGTTATGCCAATCGTGCCGTTCTGCGAATCAGTTGGCAGCCGTTCGCTCGGCGTGCAGTGGAAATACCGTCTTACGAAAACGGACGCAGGTTACGGCTTTGTCGATCGGGCGGATTTCGGCAAGACGGGCACGGGCTTGACGGACGAACAGTTTGCAACGTTCGTTTCCGAGGGTGGTTGGAATCCGAAAAACGCCGTCGCTTTCTCGGGTACGTTCAATGGAAACGGCTATTCGATCAAAAATGCGGCTCTCTTTTACGGGATATGGCAAAAGAATGCGAGTGCAGATGAATATTATGCAAACAATTCGCATATTTTTGGCTTGGTAAGCGGCACTATTTGCAATCTCTCGGTGGAAAACTTAACCTTGCAAAACCCGAAAGACATTCCCTTACTCGATCAGGCAGTAACAAGCACGGGCACGATCGTAAACGGAGGCTTGACGAAAAATACGACGGGTGGATATTATTATCGTAGTGCGTCGCTCGTTGGGAAACTTGCGGGTGGCACGGTGAAAAACGTTTATCTTGATTTGGATACGAGTGCGTTATCCGAAGCGGATGACGGATGGTATTCCGGCGCGCTCGTCAGCTGGGGTGCAGGTGGACTAAAAATCGAAAATTGCGTCGTGAAAATGAACGTAACCAGAGAAACGAATTCTTATCGTATTACCGGCGTTAACGGCAATGAGGACCTCGACGGATATTACGCCAATAATTTCGTGCTTGGCACGGAGAGTTTTAGGCGCGGCGTTCTCGAAGCGGAATTTAAGGGCGTAAACGGGAATTATTGGTGCAAGACGGACGATCCGCAATGGAAAGATTTGCTTGCGTTGCAAGCGGGCGCAACGGGACCGAACGTGAAAACGGTGCAACAAGCCGTGGAAACGTACGATACGGGCGTTTGGGATATGAGCAACTTCCAAACGGAAACAAACGGTCGTCCAACGTTGAAAAAAGGTTGCTCGACCAATTCATAAAGGCTTTGATAGATCATTGTATCTAAAAAAATAAAAAATCAGGAGGAAAACACACAATGAAACAAAGCAAGAAAAAATTAATTGCCATTTTGGCAATGGCTACGATGAGTGTTACAGCGCTCAGCTCTGGCATCGCGGGGCTTAATGCACCTGTGCAAAATGCGGTGGCGGAAACCGTTCCCGAACGGCCTGCCGTTACGTACATAGAAGACGTTGTAGACAAAACGAACGACGTTCGGAATATGTTTGCAATGAGTGCAGGAGAAAATCTCGGTTTTGGTTATTTGAACAGTGCGGGCAAATATGTCAAAGGTGAATGGAATACGTTGAATACGGTTGCGCAAAGTGGCACGGCGACAATAGAGTGGGCGTCGTACAACACCGCTACGCCCGCCGTGAAAGAAACGGTGTATTATTATGACGGCACAACAAAAACTACGAAAACGCAAACGAATCTAAATGTGAACGGCAACGTGATCGACGGCAATTTCAGCTATTATGCGAATGCTTATACGACAGCTGAACCTACGACGGCTACTCAACTTCCTTATCAATGGCTTCGCATCCAATCAATGGAAGATAAAGACGCGATTTTGTCGTTAAACATCAACTGGACGGGTAGAACTACGTATTTCTGTTCAAGAACCATAGGGGATAACAAATATATATATGATACTGGCTATCGTATTGGTAAATATTATTTTGAACTTGGACATAATGACGATCGTTTTGTAAGTTTGCGCACTATCAATAGCACTAATTTGCAGGGTGGTGTGGGGCTTAAAGCTATTCCTAAAAACGACCTTGTTGCCGCCTTTATAGCCAGATATCCCGATGTGTTGACTGCGGACGAAACGGCTTCATACAATAAGAATAACGCTCTGCAATATTTTGATAGAATGCTTTCGTTGAACGACGTGCTTACCGTTACGTATGGTGCGTACGACGGCGATACGGACGGCGACGGCACGGACGATGCAACCTTCGTTTACGCGAAGTTATATAACGCAACGAAAGAAAAATTGATTTTAGAAGAAACCACCGTACAAACAACTTTGGATGACACCGATTATACGAATAACACGCCGCGCATGGCAATCGCTATTCATCCCGATCAGACCAAAACCCAGACAACGGCTTACGATCGTACGCCCGTTTGGATTGGTGGTGTAAACGAGCCGTTGCTTGCTCCCAACAAGGATACGACGATGACGGCAAAGCGTGGCACGAAACTTTCGGATTTGCAACTTCCCGAGGGGTATTCGCTTGCAAGCGGTGTGGATGGAAATCAAACGATTGCGGTTGGGGAAAATCAAATCGCGGCAGTTTGCGCGTTTGAAAATCTCGGTTTGAAGAACGCCGACGGCAACGTGGCGACGAGCTATTTCGGAACGACCAGCGTGCCTTGTACGATTACGGTAACGGGAGAACAACCCGATCCTTGCACAATCACAATTAAAGACGTAAACGGCAATACGGTGGCGACGGATACGGCGTCGATCGGAGAAGAGTACACTATTCCCGCGATGACGGGTAGAGGCAAGACGTTCGTTGCTTACAAAGTAGGGGAGACGCTTATGGACGTGGGAGATACGTTCGTTCCCGAAACTTCTACGTTGGAAGTTACGCTGTTGGAAACGGATTTTGTGTTAAGCGAAAACGCGTCGGTTAGAATGGCACAAACGGAAAAGGGTTACGGCGGTATTCGTTGGACGTCGCAAATGAGCACGACGGATTTTGAAAGTGTGAAAGACGCGGTGTTGTGGACGGCTACGGTTGCGCCTACGGATGCTCCCGAAGATGCGGTGACGAAAACGTTTGAAACGGCGGATTTCGTGGCGGACGGCGATAATACGATCGGGTATTGCACGATTACGAATATTCAACGCCACAACTACAACCGTTCGTTTACGGCAACGGTGAAGTTGACTGTTACGTATGCGGACGGCGATACGAAAGACGTCGTAATCGAAACGCAAACGGCTTGCGTATACGATCTTGCAGTGGAAGCTTACGGCAACCATTTAAGACAACTTACGATCGATTCCGTCGGTTTGTATAATTCCAAGAACATAGCGATTTTGCAACAGTATATCAACGGTGTGCTTGATTTGCAATACGACGGCGCGGTAGTTTCCGTGTCTGAGGCGGACGGCTTGAATATGGCGAAAGCGTACGTTCTCGTAAACGAAAACGGAGAGTCGATCGATAACGTTACGGCAACTGAGCAAGACGGCACGTATACGGCGACCTTGCGCTTTAAAATGAACGGCGCTGCGCCGAGCGCGGAAGACAACGTACCCGTTATTTTGAGAAGTGGCGCAAGTGTTTCTTGGACGGCTGTTTCCAAAGACGGTATGACGCGCAGTTACGACGCGACTACGGATATTTTGACTGTAACGGTTGCTTGGATGGTAAAAGCTTAACGGAGGTGTATTATGAAGAAATATAAAGGATTAAAAATAGTTATTTTGAATTATACGCAGGATGTAGTTACCAATTCCGATCCGCGCCACATTGACGGCGGGCTCTTTATTGAGGATAGTTGGTCGGAACGTTAAAAAATAGACAACGGCGAAATTGTAACGGGCTTTTTCCCGTTACAATTTCTAGTCCTCATTTTTGACAAAAAAGAGACTAAGATAATGGAAGTAGACGGATTAAAAAATCACGATTTGTTAGTGGCGGGAATAACGCCGAAATATACATACGGCACGCAAGAAAATTACACGGAATGGAAAAGCCGCATCAAAGAGATTTTTTTTTGAGCTTTCAGGGTTAAAAACTATTGAAAAAAACGTTTCAGAAAACCCTTGTTTTGAAATTGAAAGTCAAGAAGAAAAATACGGTTACACGCAAACTCGTTTCACGTTCGAAAGTGAAAAAGGAGCTGTGGTTTCTTGTTATATTTTAATTCCAAACGGGTTAAAGGCGGGGGAAAACGCTCCGCTGTGATTACGATGCAAGGTCATGTTAGCGGTTTTCATAACTCCGTAGGTATTGAAATTTATCCCGAATACAAAGCGTATCAACAAACGCGCGGTATGTTTGCCATACAAGCTGTTAAAGAAGGCTATATTGCAGTGGCAATCGAACAGCGCGGCGAAAAATCAAACGAATCGACGGGTACATCTTGGTGAACGCGCGGATTGCTATTACGAAGCGGTTGCGGCAGGACTGATGGGAAGAACGATCATCGGCGAACGTTGCTTTGATATTTGCAAAACGATTGATATGCTCGGTGAGCATTTTGGCTCGGTTTGCGATATGGATAAAATTGTGATTACGGGAAATTCGGGGGAGGAACAGCGTCTTTTACGCTGCTTGCTATGACAAACGTATCAAGATTAGCGTTCATAGCTGCGCATTCTGCCCGTATCCGGAATCCATTCTTAAATTCTATCATTGTTCTTGCAACTATATTTCGCGCACTTTCCATTATTTCGATATGCAGGATCTTTCCTGCTTGATTGCTCCGAGAAGATTGGCGATCGTCAGCGGTCAAAAAGACCCGTCTTTCCTTATTGAAGGGGTACGCTACGGATATGAAACGGTGAAAAAAGTCTATAAAAACGAGGGCGTGGCAGATCGCTGTCGTTTGATAGAAACTACGGTCGGCCATTATTGGTGTATCGATATTATGTGGAAGACCATTAAAGAAGAATTAGAAAAATTATAAGCGGAGTAAGGTATGAAAAACGGAATGAAGTGGTTGGACGTAGACGGGAATGAAATAGAGGCGCACGGTGGATGTCGGCTTGTCCACGATGGCAAAACGTATTGGTACGGAGAAAACCGTACGGGAGATAATTTTGTTTCTTGCTACGTTCAAACGTCCAAAGGTTGGAAGTTTTTAAATAACGTATTAACGTTGCATTCCCAAACTGAAAAAACAAGGGTGCATGCGGATCTTGCTTTGCGTACGAAAATGGCGTCGGAGGATATATTTGTTCCTGCGATTATTGAACGTCCGAAAGTGTTATATAATGCAAAGACGGGTAAGTTCGTTATGTGGATGCATTATGAAACGGGAATAGATAGAAAAAGCGGGCGTTGCGCGGTGGCAACGTGCGATACACCCGACGGGGATTTTGTTTATCATGGTAGTTTTAATCCAATGGGAAATCAATCGCGGGATTGTACGTTATATCAAGAGAATGAGAAAGCATACTTTATCAGTTCGGCAAGGGGAAATTCCGATTTATATGTATATACGTTGACGGAAGATTATTTAAACGTTTGCAAACTGATAAACGTGTTGTTTTCCAATGAATATCGAGAAGCACCCGCTATCATAAAAACGAAAGGAAAATATTTGCTTGTAAGTTCGGGATGTACGGGTTGGAAATCCAATCAAAGTACATTTAGCATTGGCGATCGTTTAGACGGGGAATTTACAATCAATCGCAACTTGGGCGACAAAACGACCTATTTCAGTCAGTCAGCTTTTTTATATGAAAACGCCCGCGGCGAAATTGTATTTTTCGGGGATAGATGGGGTGGCAACGATTTTATTGAAAATAATAATTTTGAATATCAAAAATCGGGATATTGTGCTTATAATCTTAAATTTGACGGGGAAAATGCCGTTTTGGTGTATTCCGAAGAAACTTTTAGTTAAGGAAATATAAGGAGAAAAAAAGATGAAAAAATTTTTATTATTGTTATTGGCAGCGGTTACATCTATTATATTATTTACTGCTTGTCAAAGCGGCGGAAACGATCAGGGCGATACTACTTCCTATACGGTAACGTTCGTGCAGGAAGGAAAAGATAACGTTGTAGTAAGTGTCAAAGCTGGTGGAAGTGTTCAAATGGCGGACGTTCCCCAACTTGACGAAATTGCAGGTTACGACGTGGATTGGGATAAGGATTTTTCCGAAGTCAATGCCGATTTGGTCGTAACAGCTGTAAAAACGCCGAAAACGTTTACGATTACTTACACCTACGATTCACGTTTGAGTGAAAGCGGATACGTCGTTTCTTTGGGGAAAACGACGCAATCAGTGAAATATAATTCCGATTATGTTTTATCTTCCGCGAGTGCTTCGGGTGGCGATCGCGCGTTGGATTTCGTCGGTTGGAAAAACGTGGAAACGGATAAGTTTTTTGAGGATGGTCGTTATACGTTGACGGAGAGTGTCACGCTTATCGCTGTGTTTGAACCACAAGAACAGGAATGGTCGTGATTTCATAAATGCGAGTGAGTTGTTAGTAGAACTGAATTTAATTGAAAGATAAATTGTAACCCTCTCGTTAAGTATTTGTAGGTAAAACGAGAGGGTTATAAATATAATAAACGGAATGAAAATGTGAAATCGGTTTTTGGGTTGTAATCGGGCGGACTTTGCGCAATTCCTTATAAATAAAGGGATTTATAAACCTTTAACGGGGTTCAAGTCCGGCCAGTAGCTCCAAAAACCTTTACGAAACCTTTTTCGTAAAGGTTTTCTTCTACGTAAAAAAACACCGACGAAAAATCGGTGTTTTAATATTTTGTATAGAAACTATTCCATAAAAAGGGTACGTTTTTCTGTTGCTTGGGGGTTTAACAAGGCGTATATTTTTTCGGCGAATACGTCTTTTTCGAAAACTTCCTTTGCCGTTCCTTGTAAAACGTCTTCGTCGTGCGCGCGGATAATCAACGGTAAGTCGCTTTCCCCCAATGCGGACAATACGTCCGTTTTTTCTTTTTTCGCGCCTAAAACGCGTAAATACAAGGGTGTGTTTAATGCGTTTTCAATCAGTCGTTTTTCAATTTTTAATAGGTTTTGTAGGGCAATTCGACGAATTCGCGACGAAGTGTAGCGGGCGGACGTAAGCGTTTGTATAAGCGGTAAATTGCTTTCCGCCGTTCGTTTCAAAGCGTTTTCCAAGCCTTCCGAACAATCGCAAACCCGTTTGATTTCTTCGGTGGAGCGTGCGATTAAAGCGTATTTTTCCAACGTTTCTAAATCATTTTCAAAAGGTGTGTTTTTTAAATCGTTTATCACGTAATTTGGAACGTTGCCGTCGATTGGCGTTCCGTTTTGTAAAGCGGAACGAATAGCGCTTGCGGAAGAATAATTTTCTTGCAGTTGTTCGTCGGCGTAATGCGCGCCTTTGCGCGTAATCGGCAAAATTTCTATATCGGCGTTAAAAGCTTGTATCGCGCGCGTATATTCCAAGCCTAAAATATTGTTTGGGGAAGAAAGCATATGGAAAGGAATAAATCCCGCAAATCCAAGCGCGCGGGCTTTTGCATAGCTCGCTCCCTTTTCAATTTCTTGTTTGATAATTTCCGAAACTTCTTTCGGTTCGTTATTTAAGTAACGCGCCGCCAACTTAAAGGCGGTTTTATCAGCGTTTTCCGCGCCGAAACAAAGGGTGTTTACGGCGGGAATAGAAGAAAGAATACTTATTGCGCCTTTTGCGAACAGCTCGGCGTTGGAAGTGGCGAAAACGGCGGGTAATTCCAAAACGACGTCCGCTCCCGCTTGCAGGGCGTATTTTGCCCGAACGTGCTTTTCAAGGATAGACGATTCGCCCCGTTGTAAAAAATCACCGCTCATTAAGCAAAGTACGGCGTCCGCGCCCGAACGTTCGCGCGCTTGTCGTAATTGATATAAATGTCCGTTATGGAAAGGATTGTATTCACAAATAATTGCGCAAATTTTCATTTTTCTTCTCTTTATTCCCTTTACATTAAAAAAAATGTGTGCTATAATTAAATATAGAGCGTATAAAGACTCGTTGTCTATATTATACACGAAAAATAAAAAATAATAAAGCGTTTTGAGAGGTAGAATATGAACGTTCTTGAACAAATTAAGGCAAAAGCAAAAGCTTTACAAAAAACCATCGTTCTTTGCGAAGGGGAAGATAAACGGGTGGTAAAAGCGGCGGCTGACGCAACGAAAGAAGGCGTTGCGAAAATCGTTTTGCTCGGCAATCCCGAACAAATTAAAAAAGACAATCCCGAAGTGGATTTAACGGGCGTGGAAATCGTAAATCCGCTCACGTCGGACAAGCTTGCAACGTATAACGCAAAACTTTGCGAAATCCGCGCGTCGAAAGGTATGACGCCCGACCAAGCGGAAAAACTTTTGCAAGACGGCACGTATTTCGGCGCTATGATGTTAAAAATGGGGGACGTAGACGGGCTTGTTTCCGGCGCGTGCCATTCTACGGCGAATACCCTTCGTCCGGGACTTCAAATCATTAAAACGGCAAAAGGCGCGTCCGCCGTTTCCAGTTTCAACCTTATGATTTGTCCCGAACAAGGCAATCCCTATTGTCCCGACGGGCTGGTGGTGTTTGCTGACTGCGGTTTAAATCCCACCTACACCAGTGAAGGACTTGCGGATTTGGCAATCGCGACGGCGCAATCGGCAAAAGCGATTGCGGGTATCGAGCCGAGAGTGGCTATGCTTTCTTTCTCGACGAAAGGTAGCGCAAAACACGATAACGTAACGCTTGTAGCGGAAGCGACGAAAATCGCGAAAGAAAAAGCCCCCGATTTAAAATTGGACGGCGAATTGCAATTCGACGCGGCAATCGTGCCTTCCGTAGCGAGCTTAAAAGCGCCCGATTCGGACGTTGCGGGAAAAGCCAACGTATTCGTATTCCCCGATTTACAAGCAGCGAATATCGGTTATAAAATTGCCGAACGGCTTGGTGGGTTTATGGCTGTTGGCCCTATTTGTCAAGGTTTTGCAAAACCGCTCAACGATTTATCGAGAGGGTGTAAATCGGAAGATATCGTTGCAGCCGTTGCAATTACGGCGTTGCAAACGCAACTTTAATTACGGGAGAGTAAAAAAATGAAAGTACTTGTTATCAATTCGGGAAGTTCTTCTTTAAAATATCAACTGATTGATATGGAAACGGAAGGGGTAATCGCAAAAGGGAATTGCGAAAGAATCGGCATTAACGGCTCGAAACTTACCCATAAAGCAAAAGGCACGGAAGTCGTCGTCGAACAAGATATGCCCAATCATAACGTAGCGGTTTCGCTGGTATTAAAAGCGCTTACCGATACAAAAACGGGGGTTATTTCTTCGATGGACGAAATCGACGCCGTTGGACACCGCGTCGTGGCGTCGGGCGAAGCGTTTAAAAAACCTACGCTCGTTACGGACGAAACGATGAAAATTATGGAAGAAATCAAAGACCTTGCGCCTTTGCACAACCCTGCGGCTATCGTTGGGGTAAACGCTTGTCGCGCGGCTATGCCGAATACGCCGATGGGGCTTGTATTCGATACGGGATTCCATTTTACAATGCCCGAGTACGCGTATATGTACGGGATTAAATACGAAGATTACGAAAAATATAAAATCAGACGTTACGGCGCGCACGGCACGAGCCATAAATTCGTTTCCCAAGAAGCGGCGAAATATTTGGGTAAAAAGCCGGAAGAATTAAAAATCGTAACGTGTCATCTTGGCAACGGCTCGTCGATAACGGCAGTGGACGGTGGAAAATGCGTGGATACGTCTATGGGCTTTACCCCTTTGGCGGGCGTACCTATGGGTACGCGTAGTGGGGATATCGACTACGCGGCGGCGGAATACCTTGCAAAGAAAGAAGGTATGGACGTTTCGGAAATGCTGACGTATTTAAATAAACAATGCGGTATGAGCGGTATTTCGGGTGTTTCCAGTGATTTTCGCGATTTAACGGCGGCTGCGGATAAAGGCAATAAACGCGCGCAACTTGCGCTGGATATGTTCTCGTATGCGTGCAAGAAATACGTGGGCGCGTATGCGGCGGCAATGAACGGCGTGGATTGTATCGTATTTACGGCGGGCGTTGGTGAAAACACCGAGTGCGTTCGTTCGGCGATTTGTCAAAATATGCAATATTTAGGCTTGGAAATTGACGAAGAAAAGAACTTGGAAAAGAACAAAGGGGTGATTCGTGATATTACGGGTAAAAATTCGAAAGTGAAAGTTTTAATCATTCCCACCAACGAAGAACTGGTAATTGCGAGAGAAACCGTAGAATTATTATAAAAAATCGTAAAAACTTGTCAAAAAAAAGTTGACAAAGTCGTAGAAATATACTATACTTGATAAGCTTGGTTTTATGATGATAATTGATATTAGAAAACTCAACGCGCAAAAGAAGTACGTAGGGCATATGGAATTTGATTATTCCGCTCCCAACGATTTGATTGAAATCCCGTTCGTAAAATTTGCGGGCGACGTAAAAGTGCAGTTTGATTACGAGCTGTTTGAAGACGATTCGCTGGAAATTAAAGGAACGGTATCGTATCAGTTGGAAGGACAATGTTCCCGTTGTTTAAAAGACGCTGTGAATTTTGTAGAAGGCGAGTTAGACGCGTATTTTCAACCGACGAAAAATCCCGAAGATTACGCTTATACCAACGGCGTGGTGGATTTAAAAAAAGCAATCGACGACGCAATCGTGGTGAATATGCCGTTCGTCCTTTCTTGCGGAGAAGATTGTCAATCTATTTTATAAAACATTAAAAACGAAAAAGAAAAACGAGAGGTGTTATTATGGCAGTACCCAAGAGCAAACAATCCAAAAGCAGAACGAATAAAAGATTTGCAAACTATAAGGCAACGGCAGCTACGCTTGTAGAATGCCCGCATTGCCACGAATTGTACGAATCGCACAAAGTTTGCAAAAACTGCGGTTTCTACAACGGCGCGGAAGTCGTTGCGCAAAAAGAAGAAAAAGCGAACTAATTTTCGTCTATGCAAAATGATTAGACGGGTGGCGTAGGTCAGCCCGTCTTTTTGCGTTTAAAAAATATTCGATAAATTAACTACGGTTAATATTTATTTACTTGACTTTTTTCTTGAAAAAGGTTATACTTATAAAGAATAAAGGATAGGTATAAAAATGAAAGAAATATTTAGCGTAACGGGAATGACTTGTTCGGCTTGTAGCGCGGGTATTGAGCGTACCGTTAAAAAATTAGACGGCGTAAAAAGCGTGGAAGTTTCGTTAATGGGCGAGCGTATGACGGTGGAATACGACGAAACGAAAATGGATAAAACGGTTATTTTTGACGCCGTACAATCGCTTGGTTACGGCGTTGGCGAATACGACGAAAACGAATTAAAGGCAAGTAAACCGCAACCGAATAAATTAAAGAAAAGATTTTTCTTATCGTTGATTTTCTTATTGCCTTTGATGTATTTTTCTATGGGCGGTATGATTTCCTTGCCACAACCCAGCGACAAAATAAGCGTTGTGTTGCAAGCGGTTTTTGCGCTTTTTGTAAGCGTAATCAATTTTAAATTTTTTACAAGCGGAACGAAAGCGCTCTTTAAAGGCGCGCCGAATATGGATACGCTTGTTGCGCTCGGTTCGGGCGTATCGTTTGGGTACAGCCTTGTATTTACCGTTTTATTATATTTAAATAAATTGCACGGGCATTTTCATTTCTTTTACGAATCAGCGGGAATGATTTTGGCTCTCGTTACGCTTGGGAAATGGTTGGAAGAAAAGTCCAAACGGAAAACGGGGCTGGAAATCGAAAAACTTATCAAACTAATGCCGAATACGGTAACGGTAGAAAAAGACGGCAAAACGGTAAGCACGCCCTTTTCTTCGCTTGCCGTCGGCGACGTTTTAATCGTGAAACAAGGGGAATATATTCCCGTAGACGGAAAAATTATCGAAGGGCACGGTTTCGTGGACAGAGCGGCGGTTACAGGCGAAAGCTTGCCGATTGAAGTGCAAGAAGGGGATAAGGTAACGGGCGCGGACATTGTAAAAAGCGGGTTTTTAAAAATTTTGGCGGAAAAGGTCGGCGCGGATACCACCCTTTCCCAAATCGTGAAAATGGTAAAAAACGCGGGGGCAAGCAAAGCGCCTATTCAAAAAACGGCGGACAAAATAGCGGGTGTGTTCGTTCCCGTCGTCGTGTTTTTATCGTTAATCGTGTTTACCATTTGGTATGCTATTACGAAAGATATCGCCCGTTCGGCGAATTTTGCAATCAGCGTATTGGTGATTTCTTGCCCGTGTTCGTTAGGGCTTGCAACGCCCGTAGCCGTAATGGCGGCGACGGGGAAAGGCATGTCGCTTGGGATTTTGTATAAAGACGCGGAAACGTTACAAAAGGCGCAAAATATAAACTGCATATTGCTTGATAAAACGGCGACGCTCACCGTTGGAGAACCGCGCGTTACCGATGCGGAATATTTCGTGGAAAAGGATTTTGCGTTAAGTTTAGCGTACGGCATAGAAAGCCGTTCTAATCACCCGATTGCCGTTTGCGTGCAAACGTTTGCAAACGAATTTTTGTCGGATAAGGAAAAAATAACGCTGGAAGATTACGTTTATAAAGTCGGGCAAGGGGCAGTGGCGAAATACGAAAGTAAAACCTACCGTTTAGGAAATCGTCGATTGCTTGGAAAGACGGACGATAAACGGGCGTACGAATTGGAAGAAAAATACGCAAAATTAGGAAAAACCGCCGTGTTTTTAGCGGACGAGAAAAAACTTTTGGCGGTCTTTGTCGTAGCGGATACCTTAAAAGACGAAAGCGGTGTAACGGTTGCAGAAATGAAGAAAAAGCATATTCGCGTGGCAATGTTGACAGGTGATAACGAGAAAGTGGCGAAAGCGATTGCTACGCAAGCGGGAATCGACGAATATTTCGCCGAAGCGTTGCCAAAGGATAAGGCGGAAGCCGTGCAACGGGTGCGCGCGGTAGGTGGTTTCGTGGCAATGGTAGGAGACGGCATTAACGACAGCCCCGCATTAAAAGAGGCGGACGTAGGAATTGCGATGGGCAACGGTACGGACGTAGCGATTGACAGCGCGGATATCGTACTTTCTCGTGGGGATATACGGCTTGTCAATACGGCGATTGATTTAAGTAAAGCGACGGTTAAAAACATCAAGCAAAATTTATTTTGGGCGTTTTTCTATAATTGTGTGGCGATTCCGATTGCGGGTGGCGCGTTCGCGTTTGCAGGATTGGCGCTCAATCCAATGATAGCGTCCCTTTGTATGAGTTTAAGTTCGCTTTTCGTTGTAACGAACGCGCTCCGATTGAATTCGTTCGGGCGTGAAAAAAATATAAATAAGAAGGAGAACGGTATGAAAAAGACGATAAAAATTGAAGGAATGATGTGTCAGCATTGCGTAGCGCACGTTACGAAAGCGTTGCAAAGCGTCGACGGCGTAGAAAAAGTGGAAGTCAATTTAAAGAAAAAAACGGCGGTTGTCGAATTGTCGTCGGAAGTTTCTAACGAACGACTTTCCGCGCCGATTATAGAAGCCGGCTACGAAGTAAAGAAAATTTTGTAAACTTAAAAAGAAAGACAAAAACAAGCTTTTTATGACAAAATACCACACGAAACCAAGCGTTTTGTGTGGTATCATATTTATAATCAAACATATGGAGGATTGTAAATATGTCGAATACGACGCAAATGTTATTGCTGGACAAGCGTACGCAAAGCTTAATTGAAGATTACGTACCACAAGGGGATATTTTGGAAGGGGTGGTATGTTTTTTTTCGGTGTTTGCCGATTATACGAGAGTGAAAATTTTGTCGGCGCTTGCCATCAGCGAGCTGTGCGTAACCGACCTTTCCCGCTTAATCGGGGTAAATCAAACGACGGTTTCGCATCAATTACGCTTTTTAAAAAGCGCGGGTATCGTAAAATGTTGTCGGCAAGGCAAGGTGATTTTTTACAGTTTAACGGACGATTGCATTAACGACGTTTTATTGAAAGGGATTGAATTTTTAGGTTGTTAAGTCGTTTTTTTCTATTGATTTCCTTGCAAATTTATACGGATTGGTATATAATATATATAGGAGAAATTTTGCCGTTTGCAAAATAGCGGTAAGGGCGGTAGAAAGGGATAGTGAGCGCGTTACAAGAAAAACTTAAACTCTTGCCGGATAATCCGGGCGTGTACGTTATGTTGGATAAAGACGGCGTAGTGATATACGTGGGAAAGGCGCGTGTTTTAAAAAACCGCGTTCGGCAATATTTCCATTCTTCGCAAAAGAGCGAAAAAGTCAGCGCTATGGTAGAACGTATCGCCGATTTTTACTACGTCATCACGCAAACGGAAATCGACGCGCTTGCGCTGGAAAACAATTTAATTAAAAAGTACAAGCCCAAATACAATATTCTTTTAAAAGACGATAAAACGTATCCGTATATCAAAGTGCATACGCGGGAAGAATTTCCACGCGTATCCATTACGCGGAAAATCAAAAAAGACGGCAAATATTTCGGCCCGTTTATGGGCGGGGTACGTTGCGGGGACTTATTGGACGTTATCGCGTCCGTTTATAACGTGCGCACTTGTGCAACTCCGATTAACGGAAAAGCGAAAAAACCTTGTTTAATGCACCATTTGCACCGCTGTCCAGCGCCTTGCGCAGGGCTTTGCACGAAAGAAGAATACGCGGAAAAAGTAAAGAAAACGTTGGCGTTTCTCGACGGGGATTACGAAGAGGCGGAAGAAATTTTACGCGCGAAAATGGCGCAGTTTGCCGAAAACGAAGAATTCGAACGGGCAATGGAATACCGTGAAAAACTTTCTATGCTCACCAAGCTTAAAACCAAACGGATTACATCGTTAAACCGCGCGTTAAACGCGGACGTTATCGCTTTGAAAACAAACTTTTTGTATTCTGCGGTAAATATTTTGGTTACGCGTAGCGGTATTATGCAAGGCAGTAGCAGTTTTGCATTGGAAGACGCGTCTCTTTCGGAAACGGACGCTTTAACGGCGTTTATCATTCAATATTACGCCAATCACGAACTCCCCGACGAAATTATCACGCAAGCGTATTGCGAAAAAGAATTGCTTGAAAAATATTTCCAAGAAAAGCACGGCAAAAAAGTGGAAATTATTTGCGCGAAACAAGGGATAAAACGGCAACTTTTGGATATGGCGGAGAAAAACGCGGGGGAATATCTTTCCAAGTCCGTCGATAAGATTAAACACAAAAACGATATGACGAAAAACGCTTGCAAACGCTTGCAAGAAATACTTGGGTTAAAAAAATATCCCCGCCGTATGGAATGTTACGATATTTCCAACGTCAGCG
>JAZNIR010000082.1:0-3614 GCA_045577595.1 Candidatus Scatosoma sp. | reverse complement strand
TTCGTCCGCGCCCGCCTTTTTCAACTGTTCGTCCAAGGCTTTTTCGTCTACGCGGATACCCATTGAGGAAATTTCAAAGGCGCAACCCAGCAGTTCGTTCCAAAACAAAATATCGCCGTTCAACGTCCAATCGTCGTAGTCGGGCGCGCGGGAATCGTGCGGCTTGCCCGATTTCAGCTTGTCGCCGATTTGCATAATGAACACCGTTCTATGCTCTTTTACAAACGCGTTTTCCCGTTCTTTAGAAGAAAGATTGGGATATAAATCTTCCAATTCTTGCGAAGTGATAAATACGGTGTTGCGGGAAAGGCAAACGTCAATTTGCGGATAACGGCATTTTAAAAAGTCGAGCGTGTCGCAAATCGCGCCGACGATACCTTGCACCGCTTTTTTAAGATATTCTTCGTTTCGCGTTTCTTTGGTGATGATTTTTTCCCAGTCCCATTGGTCGGTGTAGATGGAATGGAGATTGTCCATTTCTTCGTCGCGACGAATAGCGTTCATATCGGTGTATAAACCTTCGCCTGCGGAAAATTCGTAAACGGCAAGCGCCAAGCGTTTCCACTTCGCCAAAGAGTGGACGACGACGGCGGTTTTGCCCGTTTCTTTTATATCGAACGATACGGCGCGCTCCACCCCGCTTAAATCGTCGTTTAAACCAAGCGTCGAATCGACGAATAAGGGCGCGGAAACCCGTTTTAAATTCAGTACCAAGCAAAGCCGTTCTTCAAACGTGCGTTTTAAAAGTCCGATTGCCGTTTGCGTATCGTATAAGCCGAGTTTGGGCACGTAGCCTTCGGGTAGAATGATTTTGCTCATAAGCCACTCCTTGTTGCGTAATACATATAGTTTAACACAAGCGCGCAAGCGTTGTCAACGAAAAACAAATAACAACCGTCGTTTTCATTAAAAAAATAAACGGAAAAAGCAAAGGGGAAAAAGGCGGGAAATTGTCTAAACGGCGTGAAAAACGGGTATAAAAAAAGGGTAAAAACCGAAAAAGTAGGGTGGGAGCGACTTTTGCGGTATTTTTTATTGAAAAACGGGCTGAAAACGCTTTGATTTTCAGCGGAAATATTGTAAAATATAAAGTGAAAGTTTATGCGCCGAAAAGGGCGAAACAACAAAATAAGTAAAAACAAAAACCAATCGGAGAATTTGTATGGGCTTGATTAAATACTTAATGGGTGGCGACGGCAGAAAAAGCTTGAAACAACTCAACAAAATGGCGAATAAAGTGGAAGCGTTGGAAGAAAAGTACAGCGTAATGGACGACGAAACGTTGAAAGCGCAAACGGGCGTTTTAAAAGAACGGCTTGCGGGCGGAGAAACGCTGGACGATATTTTATACGACGCGTTCGCCACGCTTCGCGAAGCGGCAAAGCGTGTGTTGAATATGCGCCATTTCCGCGTGCAAATTATAGGCGGTATTTGTTTGCATCAAGGGCGTATCGCCGAAATGCGTACGGGGGAAGGTAAAACGCTCGTTTCCACGTTGCCCGCCTATCTTAACGCGTTGTCGGGCAAAAGCGTGCATATCGTTACGGTAAACGATTATTTGGCAAAGCGCGACGCCGATTGGATGGGTAAAGTGCATAAATTTATGGGGCTTACCGTTGGCGTCGTCGTGCCGGGAATGACGGACGACGAAAAACGGGAAGCGTATAAATGCGATATCGTTTACGGCACGAACAACGAGTTCGGGTTTGATTATTTGCGGGATAATTTAAAAACCGATTTAAGCAAAATGGTGCAACGCGATTTAACGTTTGCCATCGTCGACGAAGTGGACTCGATTCTTATCGACGAAGCGAGAACACCGCTTATCATTTCGGGTAAAGGGGAAAAATCTTCCGATTTGTACGTGCAAGTGGATAAATTGGTGCGTACGTTGTCGGGCGGTTTCGACGACGAATTAAAAGAAGCGCAAGACGCGCTTGCTACCGTGAAAGCGGATAAGAAAAAGAAGAAAAAACGCGCGGTGGAAGACACGGACGACGAAGAAGAATACGTGGATTATACCCAAATGACGTTGGAAGAACAAGCCAATTACGAAGCGGAATTGGCGGAAAAACGCGCGGCGGCGCTTGCGGCTGCGCCCGAAGGCAAAAAATCGCTCGCAGCGGCGAAAGATTGGGACTATATTATCAACCGTAAGGATAAGACGGTGGAACTCACCGACAGCGGTGCAAGAAAAGCGGAAAAATTCTTCCGTATCGACAATATCGCGGAAATCGAACACGCCGATTTAAACCACCACATTCAACAAGCGTTAAAGGCGCATAAACTCTTTAAATTGGACGAAGATTATATCGTGAGCGACGGCGAAGTGGTTATCGTCGACGAATTTACCGGACGTCTTATGATAGGCAGAAGATATTCGGACGGCTTGCATCAGGCGATTGAAGCGAAAGAAGGGGTGGAAGTGCGTAGCGAAAACAAAACGTACGCAACGATTACTTTCCAAAATTATTTCCGTTTGTATTCGAAACTTTCGGGTATGACGGGTACGGCGAAAACGGAAGAAGCGGAATTTAGAACGATTTATTCGCTCGACGTTGTGGAAATTCCCACCAACCGCCCCGTACAACGGGTGGATTTGCCCGATATGGTATATTCTACGGTGGACGGCAAAAAGCGGGCAATCGTAAACGAAATTATCGAACGGCACGAAAGCGGACAACCGATTCTCGTGGGTACGTCGTCCGTCGATAAATCGGAAGAAATTTCCCGTTTATTAAAGAGAAACGGCGTAAAACACAACATTCTCAACGCGAAAAACCACGAACGCGAAGCGGAAATCGTCGCGCAAGCGGGTAGTCTTGGCGCGGTAACCATTTCTACGAATATGGCAGGGCGCGGTACGGATATTTTGCTGGGTGGTAACCCCGAATATTTGGCGAAAAAACGGCTTCGTGAAGAAGGCGCGGAAAAGGACGATATCGAGCTTGCTATCAGCACGTATATCACCGACGTAGACGATAAGATTAAGGCGCTTCGAGAACGTTATAAGAAGGTTTACGAATATTACAAAAAGCAAACGGACGAAGAAAAGGAAAAGGTAATTGCGGCGGGCGGTCTTTGCATTATCGGTACGGAACGGCACGAATCCCGCCGTATCGACAATCAGTTGCGCGGACGTGCGGGACGTCAAGGGGATATCGGTATGTCGGTGTTCTTCCTTTCGTTGGAAGACGATTTGGTACTCCGTTTCGGCGGCGAACGTATGAAAGCAATGTATAACTTCTTCAAGATTATTAGTTTCATTTCCTAATGTTTCTAACCAATCGTAAATAGTTATAGCAGCAATAACTAAACATTCTTCTGAACAATATGTATTAAACATTGCCAAAAGAGTTGAAAAATTCTCAATATTTCTTTTTTTGCATTCAGCAGTTTCATTAGAAAAAAATCGAAACTCTTGGAATGCACCAATCGTTAATGCCCTTCTAAAAGCATTTGCACGATTGATTGATAATGTTTCATCGTTTAGTTTTAATTCAAGAACACGATTACGACCAATAATAGCTGCCCTTAAGTTAGAATAATAAATAGTATTTTCACAAGCAGGCACTATCTCATACCCAAAACCATCTTTAGGAACACATACTTTA
>JAZNIR010000081.1:0-6291 GCA_045577595.1 Candidatus Scatosoma sp. | reverse complement strand
GTGTTCGGCAGAGAATATCAAATGCTTTCTTCTTCGGGGAAGCCGTACGTTAACGCAAGTTCGCGTTGGTGCTTAATCGACGTAAAAACGCAAAAAATACTGCAATCGAAGCTCTTGGAAGGGCAGGATTATTCTACGTATAACACCGATAAGGCGCTGGAAAACGTGCGATGGAAAATCCCCGCTTTTAAGAAAGAAGACGGCGTGTTGAAATATTCTTTAACGGTTGCCAATTCGGAATACGACCATAATTTCCACGTAAACAACACCCGTTACGCCGATTATTGTTTCAATTGTTTTTCAGTGGAACAACTGCGCGCGTGGAAATTGAAGAAATTTACCCTTTCTTACGTCCGCCAATGCAAAGAAAACGAGCGTTTGGATTACTACGTAAAACAAGGCGAAACGGACGGGGAATATTTCATACAAGGATTTAATCAAAAGGACGAAACGGTTACGCAAGCGCGCGTACTGTTTGCAAAATAAAAGGTTGAAAATATGCGTAAAAACGGCGTAAACAAACAACTTTATCCAATCGACGGCGGGATTTGCGCGCCTGTGGGATTTTCCGTAGGGGGCGTAGCTTGCGATATCGGCAAAAATTTCCATTTGGTTTCACGTGAAACTAAAAACGTGGAGAATATCGAAAAAGAAGATTTGGGCGCTTTGAAAGGGGACGCGCGGTACGCCGTTGCGGGTACGTTTACGAAAGCGAGCGAATTTTCCGCGATTTTTCCTATGACGGAGAAAACGTTGCGCTCGGGATACGCCCGCGCTGTATTAGTACAAAACGGCGTAACGAACGTTTACGGGGAAAAAGGGAAAAGAAACGCTTGGAATATGAGAGCGTCTTTGGCGAAATACGCCACGATACGGGAAGAAGATATTATCGTTTTATCGACGGGGGGTGTCGGCGTGCCCTTTCCAGCGGAAAACGTCTTAAAAAATATGCGTTTATTATCAGAACGGTTTGGACGAACGGAAGAGAACCGCCGTGCGTTTTTAAACGCGCTTGGCGGGCAAAATAAAAGCGCGAAAGAATTTGCCTTTTCATTTGATTTGGGCGATTTCCCTTGTAAAATCGGGGCGGTTTGTAACAACGAAAACGCGACGGTTTGTATCATCACGACGGACGTTAACGTCTCGCCCGATATGTTACAAAAAGCCTTACAAAGCGCGGTATCGCAAACGTTTGATTTATTGGACGTAAACGGTACTTCGTCGCTTTCGGACGGGATATACGCAATCGCAAGCGGAATGGCGGGCAATTATACGATATCCGCGCCCGATTCGGAGTATAAAAAATTTGCGAACGCGCTTAAAAACGCGATGTTTCAAATATGCTTACAAATATCGCGCAAACGGGATACGGATATTTCCTTTGTATGCAACGTACAATCGGCGCGTTCTTTCCGTAGCGCAGGCGAACGGGCAAAAGCCATCGTAAGCGCAAACGACGTAAAAAGCGATTTAAAATCGGGGCGTATATGCGTGGAAAATATATTAAACGGCGCGTACGCAACGGGCGAAGATTTTAATTTGGAAAAAACGGAAATTTCCCTTTGTATAGGAACGAAAGAATTGGTTTTATTCGATTCGGGGCGAACGATACCGGCGGATACGCAAACGTTTTTAAGAGAAAATAATACGAAAGAAGTTAAATTAAACGTGCGCCTAAACGAAGGGAATTATTCGGCGGTTTCTATTGGACGTATTATATAGCTATATAATAAGACGAAATTTTATTTAAGAAAAAATTAAAAATTATTTGCAAAGACGGGCTTGAAAAGTTGACAAAGCAAAACGGGTGTGCTATAATAATAAAAATTTGGAACAAGGTGTACGAATGTTGACGAAAAGCACGCAAGAGCATATGAAAAATAGCAACGGTTTTTCTTTCGCCGAAACGATAATTCTCGGCGGTGCTCGTGTTTCCATTTTTAACGACGATACGAAAATTTCTTACTTGGACTGATTATTAAAATCAGTCTTTTTTTTAGAAGTAGGACAATCTTTCGTTTGCGTATAACAATTTTAATTTACGAAAAATATTTATACAATAAAGGAATAAGCATATGAAGAAAAAAGTGTATTTGACGTTGGCAAACGGCAAGGTTTTTCAAGGCTATCGTTTTGGCGCGGTAGGTGAAAAAACGGGGGAACTCGTGTTTTCGACGGGTATGGTAGGATACGTAGAAACGCTTACCGACCCTTGTAATTACGGACAAATCGTCGTGCAAACGTTTCCGCTCATTGGAAATTACGGCGTAAATGAACAAGACGTAGAAAGCGATTGCGCTTGGTTATCGGCGTACGTAGTGCGCGAAATTTGCGACGCGCCTTCTAATTTCCGTAGCGAAGGGGATTTGGAAAGCTTTATGAAGAAAAAAGGCGTCGTAGGCGTTTACGGCGTAGATACGCGCGAATTAACGAAAATTTTGCGGGAAGAAGGCAGTATGAACGCGCGCATTTCCGATAAACCGTTAAATGAAGACGAAATAAAAAATCTTGCGAAATTCAGCGTGAAAGACGCTTTGAGCGCAACTGCGTCGCTTACGAAAAAAACACACGGCGACGAAAAAGCGAAATATAAAGTGGCGCTTTGGAATTTGGGTGGAACAAACAGCACGGCAAACAATCTCGTTAAACACGGTTGCTACGTTATAGATATGCCTACGAATACGACGGCGGAAGAAATTTTGTCGCTCGGCGTGGACGGTGTCGTGCTTGGCGACGGCGCGGGCAATCCTGCGGATAACGTAACGATTATTGAAGAGGTTAAAAAATTGATTGGAAAAACGCCTATATTCGGTATGGGATTAGGGCATCAAATTCTTGCGTTGGCGTTTGGTGGAAAAACGGCGAAACTCAAAAGCGGACATAGGGGGAGCAATCAACCGGTAAAATGCGAAAAATGCGGAAAGGTGTTCGTATCGTCGCAAAATCATTCGTACGTGGTGTTGCCTAACAGCGTTCCGCAAGGCAAACAATGGTTTTTCAACGTAAACAACGGCTCTTGCGAAGGGATGCAATACGAAGAATACAAAGCGCTTGGCGTGCAATTTAATCCCGAAGCTTGCAGTATCGGCAATTCCGAAAATCCCGTTTATAAAAAATTCTTTACACTGATGGACAAGGAGAACTAATATGCCAAAGAGAAGTGATATTAAAAAAGTATTGGTAATCGGTTCAGGACCGATTGTAATCGGTCAAGCCGCAGAATTCGACTATGCGGGCGCGCAAGCTTGTCGCGTTATGAAAAGCGAAGGGATTAACGTCGTACTTTGCAATTCCAACCCCGCAACGATTATGACGGATAAAGCGCTTGCCGACGAGATTTATCTCGAACCGCTCACCGAAGAAACGTTGAAGAGAATTATATTGAAAGAAAAGCCGGACAGCTTGCTTGCTTCGCTTGGTGGACAAACGGGGCTTACGATGGGTTGTAAACTTGCAAAATCGGGCTTTTTAGATAAACACGGCGTAAAACTTATCGGTACGAAACTCGACGCTATCGACCGTTCGGAAGACCGCGAGCTTTTCAAACAAACGATGGAAAAAATCAATCAGCCTTGCGTGCCGTCCGATATTGCGTACACGGTGGAAGAATGTGTGGCGATTGCAAATAAATTAGGTTATCCCGTTATTATCCGTCCCGCTTATACGCTTGGCGGTGCGGGCGGTGGCGTGGCGTACAACGAAGACGAATTGCGTTTAATTTCGCACAACGGCTTGATGCTTTCGCCGATTACGCAAGTGCTTATTGAAAAATATATAGCGGGTTGGAAAGAAATCGAATTCGAAGTAATTCGCGATAGAAACGGAAACTGTTTAACCGTTTGTTCGATGGAAAACGTCGACCCCGTCGGTATTCATACGGGCGATTCCATCGTCGTTGCACCCGCAGTAACCCTTTCGACGAAAGAATATACGATGCTCCGCAATTCCGCGCTTGCAATTATCAGCGAGCTTGGCATAGAAGGGGGCTGTAACGTACAATTTGCGCTCAATCCCGATTCTTTCGAATATTCGGTTATCGAAGTAAACCCGCGCGTTAGCCGTTCTTAGGCGCTTGCGTCCAAAGCAACCGGTTTCCCGATTGCAAAGGTTACGTCGAAAATAGCGCTCGGTTATACGCTTGACGAAATCGTAAACGACGTTACGGGCAATACGTACGCTTGTTTCGAACCGACGATTGACTATCTCGTTGTAAAAATGCCGAAATGGCCGTTTGATAAATTCCTTTACGCAAAACGCGAATTGGGAACGAGAATGAAGGCGACGGGCGAAGTAATGTCGATTGGTACTTCGTTTGAAATGGCGATTATGAAAGCGGTACGCGGGGCGGAAATTTCCACCAGCACGATGAATTATAAAAAATTCCGCGATTGGACGAAAGAAGAATTGCTCGTTCAAATGCACGAAAAGACGGACGAACGTATCTTTGCGGTGTACGCGGCGTTGAAAAAGGGCGCAACCGTCGACGAAGTGTTTGAAATTACGAAAATCGACAGATGGTTCTTGAATAAATTTAAAAATCTTATCCGCTACGAAGAAGCGCTTTCTACGCAAAAATTAACGCGCGCGTTATACGACGAAGGGAAACGGCTTGGCTATTTGGATAAAGATATTGCGGCGATTAGCGGACAAAAAGTGCCGTACAGAAAAAAAGTGGCGTATAAAATGGTGGATACGTGCGCAGCGGAATTCCCCGCAAAAACGCCTTACTTCTATTCCACGTTTGACGACGCGGCGCACGACGAAGCAAAGCCTTTCTTGGAAAAGAACGACAAAAAACGTATCGTCGTTATCGGTTCCGGTCCTATTCGCATCGGGCAAGGTATAGAATTCGACTATTCGTCGGTGCATTGCGTATGGACGCTGAAAGAACTCGGCTACGAAGTAGCGATTATCAACAACAACCCCGAAACGGTTTCCACCGACTTTGATACGGCGGACAGATTGTATTTCGAACCGCTTACCCCCGAAGACGTGCAACACGTACTCGACGTAGAAAAACCGTACGGCGTTATCATTACGTTCGGCGGACAAACGGCAATCAACTTGTGCGCGTATTTCGATACGCACGGCGTACGTATTCTCGGTACGTCAGCGGATAGCGTAGACAGAGCGGAAGATAGAGAACGTTTTGAAGCTTTGCTTGATAAATATTCCATACCCCGCCCGAAAGCGATTACCGTTATGACGAAAGAAGAAGCGCTTGCGGCGGCGGAGAAGTTGGAATACCCCGTGCTTTTGCGCCCCTCGTACGTTATCGGCGGGCAAAATATGACGATTGCCTTTACGCAAGAAGACGTTTGCCGTTATATGGACGTTATTTTAGCGCAAGGCATTGAAAACCCCGTACTTTGCGATAAATATTTAATGGGTACGGAATTGGAAGTGGATGCGATTTCGGACGGAAAAGACGTGCTTATTCCCGGTATTATGCAACATATCGAACGTACGGGTATTCACTCGGGCGACTCGATTGCCGTATATCCGCCGTATAATTTAGACGACACGATGCTTGAAAAGATTATCGAAGTGTCCACACAACTTGCACTCGAACTGAAAACGAAAGGGTTGATTAACATTCAATACCTTATCTATCGCGGTCAACTTTACGTAATCGAAGTGAATCCCAGAGCGTCGCGTACCGTGCCTTATATTTCTAAAGTAACGGGCGTGCCGATGGTGGAATTGGCTACGAAGATTATCACGGGCGCAAAACTTAAAAAGCTTGGATTTGGCACGGGCTTATATCCGTCGTCGCCTTACGTAGCTGTAAAAGTGCCCGTATTCAGCTTTGAAAAACTCAACGACGTAAACTCGCAACTCGGCCCGCAAATGAAATCGACGGGTGAAGTGCTCGGTATCGGCAAAACGATAGAAGAAGCAATGTTTAAAGGCTTGGTTTCGGCGGGCTTTAAGATGTGCCACCCGTCCGAAAGACGTCCCGTCGGCGTGTATATGACGGTAAACGACCAAGACAAGCTCGACGTGCTTACGATTGCGAAGAAATTCGGCGATTTAGGCTGTAAAATGTACGCGACGAAAGGTACGGCGAAGGTTATCACCGATTTGGGCTTTGAATGTACCGTCGTGGACAGACTTTCCGCAACCGACACGGTGATTAAATTGATGGACGAAGGGAAAATCGACTATTTGGTTTACACGGGTAAAACGGATATGGAATCGATTAACGACTTTATCCGTTTGCATCACCACGCGATATTGCTTGGTATCACGGTACTTACCGCGCTGGATACGGCAAACGCGCTTGCGGAT
>JAZNIR010000080.1:0-3280 GCA_045577595.1 Candidatus Scatosoma sp. | reverse complement strand
GCCGGAAGTGGCAGAAGGTAGCTGGGGTGAGATGCTTTGGGAGGCATTTGAGACGACCATGAACGATAACCCGTCTTCTACTGCTATAGATGCTGCGTTCATGCTTTCCATGCATGAGTCCATTCCGTTTATGGCAGGTTCCGCGGAGGTAATGCCGGGATTGCTTACCGGTTTTGACAATAACGAAATTCCCGGTTTTACCCCGCGCCCGAAACGCCACCCGTGTTGTTGGCGATAATTGGACGACGACGTTCGATATCAATCGCCATACCCGTAAGCGTATTGATAAGCGAAACGCAGTCCGCGCCACCGTTTTGCGCCGCTTGGGCGTTCGTTGCGATACTTTCGACGTTGGGGGAAAGTTTGACGATAAGCGGGGTGTCTTTCGCGCCCGATTTCGCCACTTTCGTTACTTCTTCCACCGATTGGGGCTTAATGCCGAACGCCATACCACCGCTTTTTACGTTGGGGCAAGAAATATTAAGTTCTATCATATCCACAAGCCCGTTTAAGCGCGCACAAATGCCGTAATAATCGTCGAGCGTTTTGCCCGCTACGTTGGTTATCACTTTCGTACCCGTCGATTTCAACCATTCTAAATCTTTTTCAATGAAGTTTTCCACGCCTGGATTTTGCAAACCGACGGCGTTTAAAATTACCCCGCGACTTTCCGCAATACGCGGTACGGGATTGCCAAGACGCGGTTCGAGCGTTAAACCTTTCGACGATACCCCGCCGATTTGTCCTATATCGTATAATTCGTGAAATTCACGCCCGAAACCGTACGTGCCCGACGCCGCGATTACGGGGTTTTTAAATTGTACGCCACATATATTGACTGATAAATTTGCCATACGTATTTCTCCAATCGTTAAAGGGTTACTTCGTTTGCGTTAAACACGGGGCCGTCTTTGCATACCCGCGCCTTTTTGCCGTTCGTTTTATCGCACACGCACACCAAACACGCGCCGATTCCACAGCCCATACGCTCTTCCAACGATACGTAGCAAGGGATATTTTCCCGTTCTACCACCGCTTTTAACGCGCGGAGCATAGGCGTAGGTCCGCAAGCAAGTACGACGTCGGGGCGATTGCCCGCTTTCAAATCCTTTTCAAACGCTTGCACGGCGTTCATCTTTTCGCCGTAACTGCCGTCGTCCGTTACCGCGACGAATTTGTTTGCTTTCTTAAATTCGTCAACGCCACAAACCGCGCCTTGATTGCGATAACCGATATACGCGGAAATTTCTTTTTCTTGCCCGTATTGGCGAAGTACGGAAACGAGCGGGAATACCCCCACGCCACCGCCGACGAGCGCCACCTTTTTTTCCTTTTCTTCCACGTAAAAACCGTTGCCGAGTGGCATAAGGACGTTTAAACGCGTACCTACCTCCATCGTTTTGAGTTTTTGCGTGCCTTCGCCTTTGATTTGATAACAAAAGGTGATAAGATTTTTTTCTGCCTTACAAATGGCAATCGGGCGACGCAAAAGATGCGTACCGCCCACCGCGATATTGCCGAACTGTCCGCAACGGACGGGGACTTCTTCGCCCGCGTCGAACGTTACGGCGTAAACGTTTTCGGCTATTTTTTCATTTTTTACAATCGTTGCGATATAATCTTTCATTATTTCCCCATAACCCCGATAACGCTTGATAAATCTTTTTGCATTGCCTTCGTTGCCGAAAGCGCCGCTTCGTAATACGTACCGCCGAGTTTTTTATACGCGCACAAAATACCGCGCGAATTGTTGACGACACCACCGAGCCCGTCCGCTTTAAAACAATTTTTCAACATTTGCGCGTTACCGCCTTGCGCGCCGTAACCGGGAATTAAAAAGAAGGTGTGGGGCATCGTTTCGCGAAGACGCGTCGATTCGGTGGGGTGCGTTGCGCCTACCACCGCGCCAACCGCCGAATAGCCGTATTTGCCCACCGTGCTTTCCCCCCATTTTTCTACGAGATTGCCCATATGTTCGTACATAGGCACGCCGTTTTCGAGCACGACGTTTTGCACTTCCGCGCCCGACGGATTGGACGTTTTGACGAGTACGAAAATACCCTTTTCGTGCTTTTCACATTCTTCTACGAACGGCGCGATACCGTCCGTACCCAAATAGCCGTTTACCGTTACGTAATCGGACGGGAATGCGGAAAATTTATGTTCGTTGACTGCCGTTTCCCCAAGAAACGTCTTGGCATAACAACCCGCCGTCGAGCCGATATCGTTACGCTTTGCGTCCGCAATCACCACAAGGTCTTTTTCTTTCGCGTATTTAAGCGTTTCTTCGTACGCTTTCATACCCGCCACGCCGTACATTTCGTAATAAGCGATTTGCACTTTTACGGACGGGATAAACGGATGCAACGTGTCGATAAGTTTTTTATTGAAATCGAACACCCGTTCCGCTACCTTTTCAAAGCTGTCTACACCCGCTTTCATTTCGTCGGGTAAATAATCGAAAAGGGTGTCTAAACCCACGCACGTAGGGTTTTGCGTGGCAATAATTTTTTCTATAAGTCTATCGGTTATCATAATGGTTTTTCCTTTTTATTCTTTCGTTGTGTTGGCGCAATAGGAATACGACGGATACACGTCGTTTTACGCTTGATATTTAATTTCGCCGTCGACGATGGTGTATTTGACTACCCCGTTTAATTGACAGCCTTTAAAGGGATTGTTTTTGCCCTTACTGATAAAGTTTGCGGGGTCTACAACAAACGTTTCGTTTAAGTCGGCAATCGTCAAATCCGCCACCTTGCCTTCCGCGATTTCGCCACCGTCGAGATTTAATATTCTCGCGGGCGCGGCGGACATTTTTTCCGCGATTTCGGGAAGCGTCAACACCCCCGCTTTGTATAAATAGGTAATCGCGAACCCGAACGACGTTTCAATACCGCTAATGCCAAACGCCGCTTGGTTGTATTCCACGTTTTTATCGTTGACGTGATGGGGTGCGTGGTCGGTAACGATACAATCGAGCGTACCGTCCTTTAAGCCCGCTAAAATCGCTTGCTTGTCCACTTCTTCGCGAATGGGCGGATTTACTTTCGTGTTCGTGTCGAAACCCGTGATGATTTCGTCGGTGAACGCGTAGTAGTGCGGACACGTTTCCGCCGTTACTTTTACGCCCGCCTTTTTCGCGTCGCGAATAAGCCGTACGCCACTGTGCGTGGATACGTGGCAAATATGCACGGGTACGTTTAAACTTTCCGCAAGCGCGATATCGCGCGCTATCATAATGTCTTCCGCCGCGCGGGGTATTCCCTTTAATCCTGCA
>JAZNIR010000079.1:0-31039 GCA_045577595.1 Candidatus Scatosoma sp. | reverse complement strand
ATGATATTCCCGCACCACCCGTTTGGGTTTAACTTCTTGTTGCTCTACGGTGCGTTTAAGGCAATTCCCAATTCCTATTCGGAAGCGGTAATGATTGACGGTGGCGGACACTTTACGATTTTCTTTAAAATTATTTTGCCGACGATTTTACCCACGCTTACGGCGTTGTACGTCTTGGCATTTATCGGCAACTGGAACGATTACAACAGCACCCTTTTATACGTAAGAAAAGTGCCCACGCTGGCGTACGGCTTGTATGAATTCCATACGGGCGTAAAAGCAAACGTTATGTCCCTTCCTGAAATTTTAGCGGGCTTTGCAATGTGTTCCATTCCGTCGGTTACACTCTATTGCGCATTCCAACCGCTTATCGGCAAATCGCTTGCAATGGGTGGCTTGAAAGAATAAAAAACGAGCTTTATAAAATTAGTCAAAACCGATAAACATCGGAAAAAAAACAAATAAAAAAATGATTTCATAAAGGAGGAAAAATTTATGAAAAAGAAAGGAACTTTAAAACTCTTGTCCTGCCTTTTCGGTTTGTTTATGACGGCAGGCATCGCTGCAAATGCGGTAAGCACGAATGCGACGCCCGTAAATGCAGAAGACGTAAACAACGGTGGTACGCGTTGGTTTACGGCGCTTGGCGACGGGGAATTAAAAACGTATAACAATCCCCCCGAAGGACAAACGGTAAAAGGCTTTTGGGCGGAATACACCCCCGCGCAAGGCGAAGACAGCGTAGAGATTTTCTATAACGCGACGATTAAAGAATTCGCGGGCGAAAACTATGCGTACGTCGTTTCAAGCGGTAGCGCGAAAGCGGTGGTGATGACGTACACGCAATACCAGTACGGTTGGGAAGGCGCAGCTGGTACGACTGTTTCGTTGATTTATATGAAACGCCCCGACGGCAAAACGTACGCAACCGTTTCTTTAACGCCCGAATTAGAATTCGATTACGAAAACGGCTACGCATATCTTGCAGGTACGAATCAAAAAACGGTAGGTTTTGACGGCACGACGCACAGTGAAACAGGTACGGTTTGTGAGGATACAATGTCGCCGTTTGTGTCTAATAAGTATATTAAGTATAAAATGCTTAATCATTCGACGAATGGTCCGCTTATCGGTATAGGCAACTACGGCGGAACGCACGTTGCTTATTTTACCGGTTCGGATACGTTGGAAACGGATTTTTTGGAAAAGGCGACGGAGAATTTGCCTGAAGACAGCAAGTATCGCGATATTTACGCAAAAATGACGCCCGAATTGGCTGCTGGTCTTTTCAGTACGGCGACGAGTGGTACGTATAGACGTGCGCGCCAAAAGCAATCGCTTGCCTTTTACGGTATGGACACGACGGATACGATTTCCTATTGTTATACGATGGTTGGCGGTACGAATTATCAAAAAGACGACGCTTATATTTCATCAATGACTGGGGACGACGGTGGTCCTATCAATATTCAAAAAACGAAAACGTTGGAAGTAGGCACTACGTACACCTTTAACGATTTGGCAATCCGCGCAACGAGTATTCGTTATTCAACGATAACAAGTGGAACCAGCGCAACCGTTGCTTTGGATGGAAACGACTATTCTAAGAGCGATTATTATTGGGGTGTTTATACTTCTGAATCTTCGGTTACGACCACCACAAAGACGGGAAGTGATTATGCTTCATCTGACACAAGCTCTAACGTTTTGGGTGGCAACGATACGAATTGGTCGTTTACGCCAACGGCTGACGACGTTGGAAAAACCTACTATTTGTTAGTTAATTCCACGAAGTATCCTAATGTCTCTTATTCAAGAGGCGGTGGAAACGCAGACCTTTTCCTTTTCACCGTGCCTGAAATTTCTTACGTAGACGCGGACGGCGAAGAAGTGAAAGACGCGATTGGCACGAATGCAGACGGTAGTGTAGTGCTTGGCGAACCTACGGTGGTACCCGCGGGCAAGGCGTTTATCGGCTGGAAGAAACAAACGGAAGGCATTTATGCGAATAGATTGTATTCGGCAAATTCCGTCGTCGTGCCCACGCAAAACGAAACGTACGTGGCACAATATGCAAACTTTACCCGTCTTGCCGGCGCGGAAATCCGTTTGGCAGATCCGAACGGTATTCGTTGGGTGGCGGAATTCGACAAAGCGGAATTTGAAGCATTGGCGGGCAGTGGCTTAAATTACAGCTACGGCGCGATTATCACCAGCGAAAGCGCGGACGGCGTAGATAGCGACAAGAGTGTGGAAATCGTCGGCGATAAAGATAAGATGATTGTAGGCGAAGAGAAGTACACGATGTATTTTGCATTGACCGACGTCAAAGAAGAAAATTACGACCGTAAATATTTCATTGCACCGTACGTAACGTTCATTTATTTCGACGGCACGGAAATGACGGTTACGGCAGGGCTTGAAGAAGGCGCGGAATACGAATACAGCACCTATCAAGGTATCGTAAACGCGGCGTACGCAGACGTGAAAACGGAAAAGAACGAAGAACTCGGCTACGTTTATGCGGTAACGATCGGCGGCGAAACGAAATATACGAGATTAAATCCCACGCTTTGGGCGAATTTGGTTGCAGTATATAACGCTGTAAACGCGTAATAATCACGGAGGTGGTATTATGAAAAAATATAAACGTTTAAAAATCAGAATCATGTCGAGCGATGAAGACGTTCTCACGCAAAGCTACGGCGAGATCGAACAACAAAAATCTTTTTACGATAATACGCATTTCGATATTAGTTGGTAAGTAAATTTAAAAACGTTACGTGCTCTCTATTCCCCCGATTCGTTCGGGGGAAAGGGGGAGCTGTACAAAAAAACACGGTTAATTTTTTGCATACAATTCTTGCAAAGGAGAATTTCAATGAAATTCATTTTTAAAAAAGTAAATAAACTATTCTTGGCAATATTCGGTTTTTCGTTATTGCTTGGGGGCGCAATTTTCGGCGCTCCGATTTTCTCCGCGCGCGCGACGCACGCGGAAAGCGAAAACGTAGAAGCGCATCGCTTTTTTCATTCGGATATGGCTGGGGAGTGGGAGAGTTTTACGGATAAGACGAGTTTAGATACCGCTTATCCAACCTATCGCGGTATTCGTACGGAAGTACGACCGGCAAGCGGGGAAACGGACGTAACGCTTACGTTTAACGGCATTATCAATCCGTTTACCAACAACAATTTTTATTTTGAACATTTATCAAACGATTTGGGGGCGGATTATAACGCGGTGGTGATGACGTACACGTCCGCAAAGGACCCCACCAAACAAGTGGCGATTGTGGCGATGAACAGGAGTGAATCCACCTATTTCACCGTCTCGCTCACCGACGATTTAGAGTTTGATTTCGATAACGGGTATGCGTATATTGCGGGGACGAATATGCGACAACCTACTTTTGGCGCGAATCGGCTTTCCGGCGTTTACGAAAAAGGCGGGCTTACGCAGTCGACTGGTCCGAAAAAATGGGGACCTATTTGGAAAGGCGACCTTACGTATTCTTTAACGAGAGACGGCGCGGTTCGTCCGAATACGGGGCTTGTTTGCGCGAATATCAACAGCGCAGAGTATTTGGAAGCTTCTTCGGAGTTTTTAACGGGAGAATATGCCGAACGGTACACGTCCGATTACGTAACGGATGTTTTGTCGCTGATTGAAGATTCGATTTTCACCATTCGGTTTTGTGATATTCAAAAGGGCAATTTTGCTTTTCATCAACGTATTTTAAACGGCACGTATATGACGGAAAGTGCCGAAGTTGCGCCTGCGCCCCGTTCCACCAAGCCGTATTTGGTGAAAAACAGCGATACGTTGTATGCAGGGGAAACTTATAAGGTTAGTGAAATGGTAACCCGTTATTCTGCATATTGGGTGGACGGAGAAGACGTTTCGTATATGAACTTTTTCGCGGGAACGGACACTTGGAACGATTATTCGGCGAAATTTGGGCGTTTAGGACACGGCACCGATAACGCAGGCAACGTAAATAATCAAGACGTTACCGTAAAGGATTTAAAGGCGGGGGAAAAATATCAAATTATATTTTCCAGTTACGTTCGTTCTGGTTACGGTCAATATCAAGGATTATGGGGCTGTACGCAAGTTTTGACGTGGGAAGTAGTGGATAGAAAACCTACGGTGGAAGCGGTTTCCGACGCGTATTTCGTGCGGGGTGTGGAATACGATTTGTCTAAATTCTTTACGGCAACGCCCTTTGCGGGAGAAGCAACGTGTGTGTACAGTGTGGACGGCGTAACCGTTTCAAACGGTAAATATACGTTTAACGACGGGAATAATCACGAGCTGGGAATTGTTGTAACGGATGACGTGGCTTCCGTTGCGTTACAATTTACCATAGGCGAAGAAAAAATTCTTTTGCCGACGGAAACGAGTATTATTACGCGCGAGGGGAAACCGTCTTGGCTTGCCGTCCCCACCTTACCGAAAGGGATAACTTATACGGTTTCTACGGTTGTTGGAGAAAACAGTTTAAACGTTTCTGCAATCGTATTCCCTAAATCGGGCGAATACGTTAGTACGTACGTTTTTCAAATTCCTTTCACACAGCAAACGATAGAAAAGACGGTGGTTAATACGGTGCGGATACGCGAAAGTTTGGAATTACACGTCAACGGGGATTTTAAAGATAATTACGTCGTGGGCGACGCGTTGTATTTGCCCTCGGCAACCATATCTGCTTTGCCTGCGTTGAAAGTGGGTATGCAATTATTTGTGGACGGTGTCGAACTGGCTGTGGGCGAATCGGTTGCATATGAATTGAAAATTGCAGGAGATTACGTTGTTAAATACGCCGTAACGGTAGAAAACGAAACGTTCGAAAAAGAATACGCGTTTAAAGTTTCAGACGTGGAAGTGATTGGAGAAAGCGTACCTTCAAACACCAACGGACAAGAGGGTGGTAATGCTGTTGTTATCGGCGTTGCGGTTGGCGCTTGCCTCCTTTTGATTGGCGTGGGAATAACGGTCTTTTTGATAATTAGAAAAAAGAAAGGAGCACGTAAAGAATGAAAATAAAGAAATTAAAATGGAAACTTCTTTCGGTTCTTGCGGTTTCCGCAATCTCATTAACGACGGCGGGAACGGTTTTGATAAAACGTTCTACACCTGCTTTGGCGGAAAACGTGGTGGGAGCAAGCGCGTTGTTTACGTCGGATGCTGATATGGACGTCGTTTATGGCGTAGAAGACGAAAACGGCAATAAAGGCGTTTCTTTGACGTTGAACAATATGCTTGAAACGGGAAAAGCGGTGATTGAATATAACAGTTACATAGCGAAAGAAGATATAGGTGGCGCGCTGATACGTTTTTCCGTTTTGCCGTCCGATATAGGCGTTCAGGATTTTGAATGCGTCGTCGTTACGGCAACGGACGTAGTTGATTCTACGCAACAATTAAGTTTTGCGATTGCTCCCCAATCCGTCGGTTGGTGGACGACGTACGCGTCTTCTTGGGTTGCGCTTACGGACGAGCTTACGCCGATAAGAAAATCGGCTTATAGTGACAGTTTGGTTTTACAACTTGACGGAACGGCGCAAAATGCTGTGGGTATAAACGAATTTTTGGGGACGAGTCACGGTTCGTATACGGGCAGATATATGGATACGGGTGCTCGTATGAATAAAAACGGATATTTTACGCGCGATAATGCAGAAACGAAAATGAATTCTTTGCGTTTGGCGTTTGACGGCACGAATGTTTGGCGAAACGGCGCGGTTATCGCTTGTTTAAGCGAGCCTGCGTTTTATGAAGCGCAAATGTATTTATCGGGAACGAGATTTGAAAGCAGATATACTGAAGAATACGTAAATAATTTATTTTCTTCGGGATATTGTAAGATGAAAATGACTTTCTTATCCCCGCTTACCGATACGACGAAAATACATATCACGCAAATTGGTGAAAAATTATTTTCTTCGGAAGCGGATGAGACGTATGCGCAACCTTACTTTTTGATTGATAAGGAAAAGGAGGCTGTTTGCGGATACGAATATGATTTACCCAATTATATTGTCAAAGACGCTCGCTTGGGAGATTTAACGCAAAAAACCGTTTGTCAGCTTTTCGATGAATTGGGACAAGAAGTGGAATTTTCTAATAACAAGGTAACCTTTTCGACAGCGGGGAAATACGTGATGCGATTGACGGTTGAAAACAACGGTGCAACGTATACGCGTGAAATGCCGATTACTTGTTATGCGGAAATGCCAACGACTTATTTTGATATTCAAGATTCGTTAAAAAGCTTTTATCAAACGGGTGAAAAGATAGTATTGAAAGAATTCCGCGCGTTATCCGAAGTGAATTGTAAAAACGGCGGATATTTGGACGCGTTTACCGTTTTACAAAGAGAAGGGGAAACCCTGATAAGCCATTCTATGGACGAAACGGTGTCATACGTTTTAGAAAAAGAAGGCGCGTATAACGTACATTACGTCGCAAAAAACATATATGGAATTTACGAAACCCTTACGTATTCGTTTATCGTAGAAAAAGGTTTGTCCTTTGTTGATTATAAGGAGCCGATAGCATTCCGAAAAGGACAAGTAAACAAGATTTCCGATTTTGCAGTCGTAAACTACGCTAACGACGTGTCCGAAAACGAATTGTATAGAAGCATATATATCGACGATACGCAAATTTATTTAGCGCAAGGAGATAGAGTGATTTTCGGCTCGTTAGAGATTTCCGAATTTGACTCGGATAACGTGCAACTAATTTACAAGGCGGGTTTTTCCGAGAATGAATTAGTATATCAAAAAAGCTTTACTGTTCCCGTTATCGAAACTTTGTACGTTGAAGATTGGTTTGTAATGTACGATGAAGAAGGGAATCGTTCGGAAATAGGAACGTTTGCGGATGACGCGAAGAAAATGATTTTTAACGCCACGAAAGACGGTTCGTTGGTTTTTGCCAATTACGTCGCGACGACGGAGTTTTCCGTACAGTTTGCTTTGTCGGCAACGAAAGACGATTTTAAGTCGGTGGCGTTGGTTTTACAAAACCCTGCCGATTCTTCCGAATACGTAGAGCTTGAGTTGTGGTATTTAAATAAAACGCAATCCTTGTTATTTGTCAACGGAGAAGCTTGTGGTCAAGTGGAAGGTTCGATGGTGGACGGAGAAAAGGGCTTTTTCTGGGGCTTATCGGAAGACGGAAAGCGTTTGCAGACGGTTGACGGTACGACGATTGTTGCGTTGGATAGATGGAGTGATGGAACGGCTTTTGACGGTTTTGACGACGGGGCTTTGATTTTAAAATTTGTGTTTGACGGGATAAAGGCGGACAAAACGGTGCCGTTCTATCTTTCGAGTATTTCCAATCAAACGTTCTTTACGTCTTACATTTTACAGCAAAAGACAACGTTTGGTGATATGAATGCTCCTATTATTTACACCTACGGTGCGTTTAAAAACGTGGAAAAAACGTACGGATATACGTTTTATGTGCCCGCAGCAACGGCGTATGACGTATTGCAAACGGATATAAAATTGCGCTTGCGTGTTCTTGACCCGAATGACGAATACGCATTGGTTACGAATGATTTATCGGTGAAAAACGCCGTCCAATTAAATGCGTACGGGGCGTGGACGTTTATCATAACGGCGGAGGACGTACGGACGGGAAACACGTCGGAGCGTCGTATCGTCGTAACGGTAAAGGATAAAATTCCCCCCGAAATCAAAGTGTCGGGAAAAATTTTTGCACAATACAGCGTTGGAAAAAAATATACGTTTGCCAGCGCAACGGCAACGGATAACGACACGGAAGACGTCCAAGTAATTTTGGTGATAATTTGGGAAAACGGTACTCGCGACGTTGCAACGAATTTCCAATATAAATTTACGCAAAAAGGTAAATACAGGCTTATGTATTATGCGATTGACGAATCGTATAATGCAAGCAAAATCATTTACGAGGTAACGGTGAAATGAGAAAATATAAAAATGTAAAAAGAAAAGCGTTAAGCATATTACTCGCCGTGTCGACTTTACTTCCGTGCGTATCGTTTTCTGCTTGTGAAGAACAGGGTATAAATCCCATTCAAGAAGACGTTTCGCTTTTGCAACGGACGGAAAATTTGGTTGACCCCGCAAGAGATGGGATAAACGTGAATAAAGTCGTAAATTATTTCGTGAAGGATAGCGAATCAAATTATGCGATTTTACTTCCCGAAAATGCAGGGGAAAATGAAATATACGCAGCGAAAATTATTTACGATAACGTTTATTACGTTACGGACGTAAAATTACCTATCGTTTACGAGGGTTCGACGTGGAATGCAAGCACGGAGATAATTTCTGTTGGTAACACTGCCGCAAAAACTGCCGCGATAAAAGACGTAAATTACGACGAGTTAAAAACGGGAGGTTTCTTTATTAAAAACGTTGGAAACGCGTTTTTTATGGATTCGGGCTGTCCAGAAGGCGTAGTGTACGCAGCTTGGGAATTTTTGAATATTTATTTCGGTGTGGAAACGGTGGAAGTACGCGCCGTTTATCGTCCTAAACTTACGGAAAGCAAAGCGTACGCGGCTGACCTTGTCGATATTCCCGTGTTTGATATTCGAGACGTAAACGGTTATATGACGCGTTTCAATATGAGCGGAACTGGCGCGTCGATGGCGGGAATGAATTCGATTGGATTTGAAACGAATGAAAAGCTGAATGACCATTACTATTATGGCTACTATTACGAATATGACGGAAAATTGCAATCGACTGTTCGTTACGGGCATACTATGGATAGATTGATGCAAGCGGATGCGTACGTAACGGGGGTAAATCCTGCTCCCGATTATAGAACGAGCGAAAACGGAGCAATGAGTAATTGGGGCGTTGGGTATTCTTTGGTGCATCCGGAATGGCACGCTTATATGCCCGACGGCGACATTGCAAACCGTATGACGGGACGTTGTCCAGACGAATTATGTTTTACTAACGGTTTGACGTTGGACGGAGAATACGATAGCTCGCAAGACGTTTCCAACGAGTGCGATACGGCACTTGAAAAAATGATAGAAATCTGCTTAAAAATGGTAAAAGAAGAAACCAGCAAGCAAGCGAAATATTTAATGCTTGGCACGTCGGATTTCAATTCTTGGTGCACCTGTAATCGTTGCAACGAGGCGGAAAACGTGCTTGGCTCTAAGGGCGCGCTTTATATGGCTTGGATAAATGCCGTTGCAAAAGGCGTAAAAGAGAAAATGGCGCAAGAAAATATAGATAGAGAAGTAGAGTTCGGCTATATCGCCTATCATTTCTCGTTAAATCCGCCCGTTACCTACAAAAACGGAGAATGGGTTGCCACGCATCAAAATGCGATACCGCGCGACGATATATTCGTCCAAATCGCGTGGAGAACGTGCGTATATCACAGCGCGTACGACATGTCTTGCGTACATAACGAAATCAACCGTAATCGTTTTGACGGTTGGCGTGCAATTTGCAACAATTTTGCGATTTGGGACTACAGCGCCAACTTTTGGGATTATTTCTATTACGTGCCCAATTTCTCGTATATGCAAGAAAACTATTTGATGTATGAAGAAATCGGCGTGCATACCGTTTTAACGCAAATGGCGCCCAATCAACAAAATTATTATGAAAATCAAATTCACACGTACGTTTCGACGCATTTGCTTTGGAACCCTCATCAAAACGTAAACAAATTGATGGAAAATTTCAACAATATGTTCTTTACGCCTAAATATGCAGTGTACGTAAATGCGTATAACGATTTGTTCTTAAACAGATTTGCGTATTTGGACGCTACGATGGAAGGAGGATTTCACGCAACGACAGGGGACGATTATAATTACAAGAGCACGTTTACTTTCCCGCAAGAGATGTTACAACAAGCCATAGACCTTTTACACGACGCAATAGCGGAAGTGAAAAAAGATACGGAATTAAATTTCGAGGAACGCGAAATTCTTATTGAAAGATTGACGGGCGTTTTGATTACACCACAGTGGATTATGTTTGATTTGGGATATTATACGTCGGCGGATTCTCGCTTTAAAGAATTTGCAACGGAGATGTTCGATAATCTCGAATTTTTGAATATTGAGTTGGTTCGCGAGGGCTTTAAATCAAACTATTACGTAGATACTTTAAGACGCCAATACGGAGTGTAATTTATGAACTTTATAACGACGCTGAACGGTGTTTCTTTGGATAAATATACGATCGTTATTTCTTCTGCCGAACGCGCTACGGCGGTTGCGGCAGAAGAGCTTAAAAATTATCTTGAAAAGATTACGAGAAAAAGGATAAGCGTTCAAAAAGGGGGGAATCCGCCTTTTGCGATTATACTTGGGGAAAATCTTGTCATTGACGAACGTTTGCGCAAGAAAGACAGTTTTTTGTTGAAAGCCGAAGACGGTCGTGTGTTAATTTCAGGAAAAACGTCACTCGGAACGTTATACGGTGTATATTATTTTTTGGAAAAATATCTCGGCGTAGAATGGCTTGCGGACGATTGCGAAATCCTTTGTCCGCCCCAAGACGTTGTTTTGACGGAAGAAGTATATAATTTTGCTATGGATTATAGAGTGGCGTTTTCCGCTGCGGCCTTTCCAAAAAAATATCGGGCGAGACGTAGATTGAATTATATGCAAAAGCCGTCGCAACAAGAAGACGAAAGTGGAAATATCGGCGTATCGTTTGCGTGGGGGATGTACGGGCATACGTTTGATTTGCTTGTGCCGTACGATAAATACTATAAAGAACATCCCGAATATTTTTCATTTTCCGATTATCACGTTGGCGAAAAAGGGTACAATCAACTTTGTACAACGAATCCTGCGGTTATTAAAATTGCGACGGAAAACGCTTTAAAGTATCTTAAAGAAAATCCTAATTGTCAAATTTTACCCGTTGCGCAAAACGACGCATACAACGAATTTGAAAACAATTATTGTAAATGTTCGAATTGTCAACGGGTTTTAAGGCAAGGGGGGAATCTTTCGGACGTATATATTTCATTTGTCAATGAAATAGCACGCGCTGTAAAAAAAGAATTTCCCGATACGTTGGTGCATACGTTTGCCTATCATTTTACGGAAGAACCGCCCGTATTCGTTCGTCCCGACGATAACGTTGTGGTACAGTATTGTTTGCATCTTCCGCCTTGCGGTTCGATATTAGACGACAATGAAACGGCAAAACGGGTGAAAAGACAGCTTGACGGTTGGAAAAAAATAACAAAACACGTATGGTGCTGGACGTATTTAATTGATTTTCGCAATTATTTTATTACACACGGGAATTTACGCTCGTTATACGAAAATACGTCGTATATATTAAAACTCGGCTGTACGGGACTTTTCCAACAAGATAAAGGCGGGGATTTTTATAATTGCGAACTTTGCGAATTGCGTAGCTATTTAACGGCGAAATTGTTATCCTATCCGCAAACAACCTACGCTGAATATTGCAGATGGATTACTTTATGGTTGGACGGTTATTACGGCACGGCGGGAAAGGATATAGGCAAATATCTTGCTTTGTTGGAAGAAAAAACTGCGAGTTTGCAAATCAATATGACGACGCAAGAAAAAACGGATTTTTTTGCAGATGAATGTTGGGTGGAACATTGTGAAAATATATTTAAACGCGCTTACCAATCCGTGCAAGGCGAAGAAATATATCGTTCAAGAATAGAACGCTTACATCAAACTTTAATTTATATAAAATGTATATTGTTATACAAGCAAAATCAATTATCAGAATATCAACGGCTTCGTAAAACGTTTATCGAAACGCTTAAAAAATATGGGATAAAAGCTTGCAGTGAAGGTCGTTCTATTCCCGAGACAGAGCGGATTGATTATTCGACGCACCCGTTTATTTTGCTTACGAAAGGCGAAACGGCGACGGTGAGGCTTGGTGAAGTTTCCAAACGTTATTTTTCAACGGGCTGCGATAGAAAGAGCGAAGATTTCCGTTTTTCATTCACAGTGGAACACAACGGAAAGCAGTTGGTTTTATCCGTATATGTACAAGACGACGATATTTATACGCTGGATAAACAAAAAATCGGTTGTTGGGAACAAGATTGCGTAGAGATTTATATAAGCGAAACGTATAATAGAGAAAATTTCGTTTTAGACGGCGATTACGGCGTGCGTGTCAATGCGGACGGCGCGTGCTTTTCAGATAAAGGGGCTAATAAGATTAAGGATTGTAAAACGAAGAGAACGTCCGGCGGATATGCAATTTCAATTACATTGGATTTGCCGTACGAAAAAAACAACGGTGTGTTCGGTTTGGAGATAATCGCGCACAATTTTAACGGCGGAAAATACGTGGATACCTGCCGATGGAGTACGGTGCGTGGAGAAGCCGTTTATAGTCGGCTTTGTTATAGTGGAAAATTGATAGTGGAAAGGTAAACTTTTTATGGATACGGTGAAATTTAAAAACAAAGACGGTATAAAAATGATTGCGCATCGCGGAGTGTCGGGGTTGGAAATGGAAAACACTTGCCCAGCGTTTCTTGTGGCGGCGGTAAAAGGCTATTACGGGATTGAAACGGACGTACACGTAACGAAAGACGGCAAATATATCTTATTTCACGACGATAGCTTAACGAGAATTTTCGGGGAAGATAAAATCGTGGAAGAAAGTACTTTTGAAGAATTGCGCGCTTACCGTATGACTGATTTGGACGGCGTAACTAAGCGAGCCGATTTGTTTATGCCGACTTTGCAAGAATATATCGCCATTTGTAAAAAGTATAAAAAAGTTGCCGTTTTAGAATTTAAAAAACAAATCCAAGCCGAACATATTGAAAATATCGTTACCGTTATAAAGGAAATGGAATGGTTTGAAAACACGACGTTTATTTCCTTTTTTGCGGACAATCTCATTGCGTTACGAAAGCTATATCCTAATGCGCAAGCTCAATTTTTAACGGAATATTCGACGGAAGAAAATTTGCGGTTTATGATTGATAACGAATTGGACGCTGATTTACGTATGCGTTGTTTGACGAAAGAATACGTGGATAAGTTGCATGCGGCGGGACGAAAAGTAAATTGTTGGACGGTAAATACGCTGGAAGACGCCGAAAAAGCCAAATCGCTTGGTGTAGATTTTATTACGACGAATATTTTGGAATGACGAAAAAATAAAACAGGAAGTAAAAAATGATGATAAATACAGAGCTTTGTCACGATATTTTGTTGGAGAAGATGTGTCCTAAATTCGCTTATACGGACGGCGTAAATTATGACGAATGGAAAAAAGCGTTGCGTGAAAAATTTATCGAGCTTACGGGGCTGGACGAAATAGAAAAAAATATCTGTCCTTTAAACTTGCAAATTGAATGGGAAAAACAAAAGGAAGGATATCGGCTTATTCGTTTTACGTTTGACAGTGAAATTGGGGAAACCGTACCTTGTTATTTGTTGATTCCCGATACGGGAAAAGCAAAATATCCGGTGGCGATTACGTTGCAAGGGCATTCTACTGGATTTCATAATTCGATTGGTGAAATTAAGTTTGAAGGAGATGAAAAACGCCAACCGCGTACGGCACTTGCATTACAAGCCGTTGAAAACGGTTTTATTGCTTTGGCGATAGAACAACGGGGTATGGGCGAAAGAAAACCAATTACGGAAAATCGCTTGCCTTCTATGATGTGCGAATATACGACGAAAGTAGCGTTGGCACTTGGTAGAACGACAGCAGGGGAAAGAGTGTGGGACGTTCATAGAGCAATCGACGCGATTTCGGCTTTTTCGCAATGCGATTTGGATAAAATTTTGATTACAGGCAATTCGGGTGGCGGAACGACAAGCTATTACGCCGCTTGTTATGATGAACGTATAAAATTATGCGTGCCGAGTTGTTCGTTTTGTTCTTACAAGGAATCTATTTTAAGCATAGCCCATTGCGTGTGTAACTATATTCCTTACAGTTACAAATATTTTGATATGCAGGACTTGGCTTGTATGATTGCGCCTCGTTCGTTGCTTGTTGTTGCTGGCGTTATAGATTCCATTTTTCCTATTGAAGGCGTAAGGCGTGGTTTTGATACGGTAAAACGTATTTATCAACGAAACGCTTGCGAAGAAAATTGTCGTTTAATAGAAACACCCGAAGGACATTTTTGGTATGTGAGTATCGTTTGGTCCGAAATAAAAAAGGAATGTGAACGACTTGGTTGGTTTTAAAGATAACAACGGGGCAGAAGAACGGAGATGTACGATATTATTATTTAAGTAAGGAATTCAAAAACAGGGAATGGCGAGGATATACATTTTTGTCGCGATGCTCTACATAAGATTGGCGAAAGATACTTGGATAATGATAAGGAATAGATGAATGAAGGTTTTTAATCAAGCGCATTGGATATGGCTAAATAAAAAAGCAGGAAAGGACGAATACGGCGAATTTTTTGCGTCTTTTCTTGCAAGCATGTCGCGCACCGTTTGTCGGATTTCTTGCGACGGGGATTACACGCTGTTTATCAATGGCAAGTACGTGGCGAGTAATCAATACGGCGATTTCGAGCATTACAAAATTTACGACGAGATAGAAATAACGGATTGCTTACAATTGGGAAACAACGAACTTTCCCTTCTTGTTTGGCATTTTGGGGAAGATTCGCAACGATACGTAAACGCGCAGGCGGGCGTAATTTTCGAAATTGAGCAAGACGGAAATATTCTTGTTACAAGCGATGAAAAAATTCTATGCCGTAAACACGGTGGGTATTTAAACGGGTATGGTAAGAAAATTACTGCGCAACTGGGATTAAGTTTTTTATACGATGCAAGAAAAGAAAATGACGACGAATGCGTACTTGCTACTCTCGTGGGGAAAAAATGCGAATTTTATAAACGGCCTACGCAAAAATTACAATTACTTGCGCCAAAGAGAACAACGGTTCTTAAAAAACAGGGAAACTACTATTTAGTGGATTTGGGGGAAGAAACGGTAGGATTGCCTACGTTGGAATTTGTTTCGCAAGTTGAACAAAGGATTCTCGTAGCGTGGGGAGAAGATTTGCAAGACGGACACGTTCGTCGGTTGATTGACGGGCGGGATTTCAGTTTTGAATATATCGCGAAAAAGGGCAAAAACAGTTATACCAACTATATGCTCCGCTTGGGTTGTAGATATATGGAATTGTATGCCAAACAAGCGATAGAGCTGAAATATTTGGGGCTGATTCCGCAAATATATCCCGTACAAGAAACAGCGTTTTTTACGGAGAATTCATTAGACCGAAAAATTTACGATATTTGCGTAAAAACGTTAAAGCTTTCTATGATGGAGCATTACGTAGATACGCCGTGGCGGGAACAATGTTTGTATGCGTTCGATTCGAGAAATCAAATGCTGTGTGGATATTACGCGTTTAAAAACGGAAACGCCGAATACGCAAGGGCTAATTTGCTTTTGATGAGTAAGGATAGGCGCGAGGACGGCTTGCTTTCTATCTGTTATCCTTGCGGAATGGATTTGACGATACCGTCTTTTTCACTTTATTATTTTATGGCGGTTAGAGAGTATATCGAGCATACGGGCGATAGTTCACTTGGTGAAGAAGTTTATGAAAAGCTAATTTTGATTATTGAAGCGTTTTTAAAAAACAAACACGACGGCTTAATGCATACGTTTGAAGGGATAAATCATTGGAATTTTTATGATTGGTCGGAATATTTAGAGGGGAAATTGCACGAATACGATACGATTCATTCTGATTTAATGATAAACGCTCTGTTTATCATTGCGCTTGAAAATTTGCGAGTGATTGCCGAGAAAATAAACAACCCGTTTGCGTATGACGAAATCCTTACAGAGATAAAAACAAACGCAAAAAAAGCGTTTTATGATGTGGAAACGGGTGCGTATTCTTTAACGAAAGGGGGCAAAGAATTTACGGCGCTTGGCAATGCGCTTTCGATACTTTCGGGCCTTACGGATAATGCGGACGCGCTTTGTGAAAGGATAGCGCACGGCGAATTTTCTGATTGTTCATTAAGTATGAAGTGTTTTAAATATGATGCATTGCTTTTGACTGATAAAGAAAAATGGCAAGGGTATGTATTAGATGAAATCAGAAAAGATTACAAAAAAATGCTCGATACAGGAGCATCGAGCGTATGGGAAACGATGGACGGCGCAAGTGCGTTCGATAATGCGGGCAGTCTTTGTCACGGTTGGAGCGCAATACCCGTTTATTATTATAAAACGATATATAAGGAGCTATAAATGAGAATTTTTACCGAACATTGTATTAGGCAAACGCAAGATTTAAGCGGGGTGTGGAATTTTGCACCCGATTACGACGACGTAGGCGAATTGCAAAATTGGCAAAAAAGTTTGCCTATAAAAGAAAAATTCGTAGTACCTAGCGTATGGAACAACGAAACGGGCTATCTTCAATACGAAGGCGCAGGTTGGTACGAAAGAAAGTTTTATACGAAAGGAGGCACTTTGCGCTTTTGGTTTGGCGCGGTGCAAACGCAAGCGGACGTATGGCTTGACGGGGACAAGCTCGGCGAGCATTACGGCGGTTTTTGTGAGTTTTCTTTTATAAAATCAGGCGTTAAGGAAGGTTGGCATACGCTTACGGTGCGTGCGGATAACCGCTTTGACGAAGATTCCATTCCACAAAAATCAGTGGATTGGTGGCATTACGGCGGAATTTGTCGCGAAGTGGTTGTTGAGCGATTGTCAGGGATTTGCGCGCTTTATACCAAGACGGATTACACCCTTTCGTCGGATAAAAAAACGGCAAGCATAAAGCAATCGGTTGAATTATATAACGCAAACGATAAAACGTGCTCGGACAGGGTAACGCTGCGTTTTGGAACGCTTGTGTTTAATAAAGAAGTGGATATTTCTCCGTTTAAAACGAAGACGGTGGAATTTGCGTTTGATTTGGAAGATGTACGTTTGTGGGATATAAACGACCCGTATCTATACGACGTAGCGTTGACGACGTCGACGGATGATTTAATGGATAGAACGGGGTTTAGAAAAGTAGAAGTAAAACCCGACGGCGTGTATCTCAACGATAAATATGTGGAAATTCGTGGGGTGAATCGGCACGAAGAACATCCCGAATGGGGATTTGCTTTCCCGTTAAAATTAATGAAGAAAGATTTGGATATTGCGATGCAAATGGGTTGCAATATGATTCGCGGTTCGCATTACCCCAATTCGCGTGCGTTTATGGATTATTGCGACGAACGTGGTTTCTTGTTTTGGTGTGAAATTCCCATTTGGGGGGTAGGCTTCGCGGTGGAAACGCTTGCAAGGGAAAAGGTGATTGCACGAGGTTTGAATATGCACGAAGAAATGGTGCGTTATTATTTCAACCATCCGTCTATTGTCGTTTGGGGAATGCATAACGAAATTCGCACGGATACGCAAGAAGGATATCATATGTCCAAGCTGTTTTATAAATATCTCAAAGAAAACGGCGGAAACCGTATCGTAACGTATGCGTCCAGCTTAAATTTAAAAGATATTTCTTTTGAATTTTGCGATATAATATGCCTTAACTTTTATTTGGGTTGGTACGGTGGGGAAACGTCTGATTGGGACGATTTCTTACAACGTTTTCAAGCTTATCGCGACGGGCTTGGTCATTCAGACAAGCCAGTGATTATTTCCGAGTTTGGAGCGGCGGCGTTGTACGGGTATAATACGTTTGACGATATTCGCTGGACGGAAGAATATCAAGCGGGATTAATTTCTTACTGTTTGGAGCTTTTCCATAATCATCCTATGGTTTGCGGTTCGTGTATATGGCAATTTACCGATATTCGCTCTTGCAACGAATTGAATCGTGCGCGTGGATTTAATAATAAAGGTATTTTGAATGAATATAGAAAACCGAAGCGTGCGTATTACGTGATGAAAGAAAAATTTTTACAATGGAAAAAAGAAACACGATAAAACGATTGAAAAGGAGTAGAAATATGGGTAAAGGTAGAATCACGATTCCTACGGATGAGAATTTCGTAGAAGGAACAAAAAGATACGTGGAAAAGTGGGGGGCAGACGCCGTTCGCGATTGCGATGGGACAGAATTGCCTGTAAACGCAAGGGAATTGGCAGAAAAAGTTTATAAGACGTACTTTATTGTACGTGGCGACAACGAATTTGCTTACGCACACGACGAATATTTACAAAATATTGCCTTAATGTCCGAACGGCATACCGCTTTTTGCGAACGTTTGGAAATTAATTTGTTGGACGGTTTATTTGCTGAACAAATTGCAGTAAATCCCGAAAACTGCAAGAAATATTGGCAGGTTTTCGATAGAACGACGGGTGAAGAAACGCACGATTGGGAATATGTGGGAAACAATGTGGTCGTAATAAACAACGCGAAAAAAATGCACGAATATACGGTGAATTTTTTTGGCAAAAATCTTTGGGATTCTACGCAGATTTACAATTACACTTGTAACGGTTGGACGGTTACGAAAGATAGAGACGTCGACCCAATTTTTCCGGAAGCATTCCAACATATTTTAAATAATATTGAAAATTGGATGCAAAACAATCCGCAGGTAAACGTAATCCGCTTTACGACATTCCTTTATCATTTCTTTTTAATATATGAAAGGGGCGACAAGCAAAAACTGTTTGATTGGTACGGCTACGCAACGGCGGCAAGCCCTGCTATGTTCGAGCGTTTTGAAAAAGAATACGGATACGAAATCAAATTAGAAGACGTGTTGACGGCTGGATATTATGGAAATCACTTCTTAATCCCGTCCAAAGCGTTGAAAGACTTTACCGATTTGGTGCAACGTTTTGTTTCGGAAACGGTTGCAAAAATTATCGAAAAGGTACATTCGGCGGGGAAAGAAGCAATGATGTTTTGGGGGGATAGCTGGATAGGAGCAGAACCTTACGGGAAATATTTTGCCGATATGAAATTAGACGCCGTCGTCGGCAGTGCGGCGACGGGAGCAACCGTGCGTGCCGTTAGCGATATTCCAAACCTGAAATATAAAGAAATCCGTTTAAATCCTTATTTCTTCCCCGATACTTTATTTGATGATAAAACGGCTACGGAAAACTTGAAAGGCTGTTGGAATATTGAGCGACGAGCATTGTTAAGAAAGACGGTGGATAGAATCGGTTTTGGCGGATATTTAAGTATAGCCGATAAATTCCCGACGTTTTGCGATGCGGTGGAAAATGTATGCAACGAGTTTAGAGAACTTTACGAAGTTGTTTCCAAAGGCGAGCCATATTCTTGTTTGAAAGTAGCGATTATGAGTTATTGGGGAAAAGAAAAATCTTGGATGACAAATATGGTTAGACAAGATTGTCCTTTTCAACGTACGGCAAGCGTTTTAGGCTTTTTAGAATGTTTATCCGGCTTGCCCGTCGACGTTCAATTTATCAGTTTTGAAGATGCAAAAAACGGTTGCTTGAAAGATTTTGACGTGGTGTTTAACAGCGGGAATGGGGGTACGGCTTTTTCTGGCGATATTTGTTGGAAAGACGAAAAATTGTTAGAAAGCGTTCGTGCATATATTGCAAACGGTGGCGGTTTTATTGGCATCAACGAACCTTCGGCTATATTAAATGGTGGAAGATATTTTCAGCTTGCCGATGCATTAGGTGTTGACGAGGAAAAATGTTATTCAATATTCGTAAACCGCTATAACGTAAATATGCACAAGGAACATTTCATTACGGAAGATTTAATAGGCGAAATAGATTATGCGGGCGGGGCAGACCACGTTTACGCTTTGGATAATACGCAAATTTTAGACGCGAAATACGAGAAGGACTTCCCTTGTGGTGTGAATCAATGCCACGTAAAAATGGCGGTGAACACGTATGGAAAGGGTAGATGTTTTTATCTTGCTGGTTTGAAATATAACGCAATGAACACGAGATTACTTTATCGCGCGATGCTTTGGTGTGCGGGAAAAGAAGAATTATTGAAGAAAGCGTTTTCGACAAACGTTTATACGGAATGTAATTATTATCCCGATTGTAAAAAATATGCAATCGTAAATAATACGGCGGAAGAGCAAAAAACGTTGTTTTACGATATTAACGGAAAGGTTTCCGAACGTATATTACAGCCGAACGCTATCCTTTGGGTTGACGAATAACGTCGTATGAAAGACAAGAAGAAATAAAATCGAGCTTTTTATAAGCTCGGTTTTTTCTTTGTGAAACGAAAAAGCTATCCACCTGTGAAAGGCGGATAGCTTTTTACATAGAGAAAAATTTTTCAAACGGGCTGAATTATTTGCGTTTTTCCTACTAATGGAACGAGACGTTTTTTTACGTTATGATTGCGGTAACGTATTATTTTTTTATGGTTTTTCTTCGGTATTCTGTGGGAGTAACGCCAAATTTCTTTTTAAAATTATGGTTAAAGGTGGATAACGAATCGTAAAAAAGCATTGATGAAATTTGTAACGTCGTTAAATCGGTGGTACGAAGCAACCGTTTTGCGTAAGTCATTTTTATTTCCATAATATATTCGGACAAAGAAACGTTTACGTAGCTTTTAAAAACACGCGATAAATGCGAGTAGCTGTACGGCGTTAATTCAGCCAAGTTTTCCACCGACCTGTCCAAGTGCGTCGGATTGTTGATATAATTGAGAAACTCTTTTAACCAATCGGGATAAGAAGAGGGCAAATTCAAGGTTTGTTCGAAATACCGAATGGTTAATGCGTTTATGATAAGCAACGTGTTCATTTCGTACGCGTCTTTTTTAACGTTTGAATATATAAAAGCTTGTCCATCAAAGCCGTCAACTCTTCATTCGGTAACGTAAAAGAGAGCGGAATAGTACTGTTGATGAATGTTTCATACGGTACGTAAAGGGAGAAAAGTTTTTCCGCTACTTCTTGCGAAAAACCGAAATTGATGTGCTGATAATTTCGGTCGGCTGTATGGATAAATTCGAGCTTATGCCTGTCGGACGGACGAATGATTGAACAATCCCCGCGTGTAATCATTGACGGCGCACCGTTTATAGTGTGTTTTATTTTTCCTTCGAAAACAACTTGTATTTCCAATGATTATGCTGGTGCAATACGGGATAATCGGTGTTTACAAAATTAAAAACACCGACGAATCCGAAAACGGACTGGACATCGAAATAGACGCTATTTTTGGAATTGTGTTTTTATCCACGTTTGCAAAAACGGGTTTGATTATTTTTTCATAATACCATATTACACTAAAAACCATTGTTCGTCAAGTAAATAGCATAAAATAACAAGTTTTTAGCATTTTTCAACAAGCCAACAGGCGTTTCAATGTTGTATACTATAAGTAGTATTATAGGCGCATACGCGAATATTTGGACGTATTTATAAAACGAAGAAAATACGGTTTGATTTATCGTTTTGGCGGGGCGAATAATTGGAATTTCTATGATTGGTCGAACCATTTGGAAGGAACGCTGTTTGGAACGGATAAAGAAATTGCAGATGCACCGATAAATATATTATTTTTGATGGGGTTAAGGTGTTTGAAACGGATTTGCGAACTGTCGGGAATGGAATATCCGTACGGAAAAATAGACGACGAGATTGCAAGTCGGACAAAAGACACGTTTTACGATAGGGAAAAACAACTGTTTACCGTAACGGAAAACGGTGGAGAATACGTAGAACTCGTCAACGCAATAGCCGTCGTTTATGGTCTTACGGACGATATGCAGTCGAAATATATTTGTGAAAAATTGAAAAATAGAGAATTAGAACCTTGTTCGTTGAGTATGAAAGGGTTCGTTTACGATGCGTTAATCAAGACAGATAAAGAAAAATACAGAAACTGGATATTGGAAGATATCCAAACGACGTATAAACAAATGTTGGACGCGGGCGCTACGGCGACGTGGGAAACGAAAGACGGTGCGGTAGCGTTTGAAAATGCGGGAAGCCTTTGTCATGGTTGGAGCGCGTTGCCGGCATATTATTTGCATATTTTAAAGTAAAAAATAGTATTGAATAAAAAACGGGGAAATCGTAAAGAACGGTGAAACGTGCGTAAAATAATAAATATATACGGGCTACGTTATGAACCCCAAAAGTTAAACAACTTTTGGGGTTCATAACGTTTTTCGTCGTTTTTTTAATTTTAGTTTTTACTTTTCGCGTCTTCTTGTATTTTTCTTACACTAAACTCGTCTTTTTCAAAATCGTATTACTGATTGCGCCCATGCCTACGGCAAAACCTACACTTCCCGCAAAACATAAGATAATATGAATAATTCCCGCATCCAGTGGACTTGCGATAGAAATAATCATAAAAAGGAACATTCCCACCCCAAGCGAAAGGCAAATTGCAAGCCAAGATTTTTGTTTGCCGATAACGCTCATCGTTAAAAATATAGAAACGAAAATCGGCACGAGCAAGACTTTTGAAATAATCGAGCAAATCAAATTAAAAGCGTTAAAACCAACCGTTTCAAAAGAAAGACTTGCAACCGCTCCACCGATAACCGAGCCGAGCACGAACGCTAAAATCATTGCGCCACCGCCGATAGAACATACAACCGTTTTAGAAATCACGTAATCGGTTTTCTTTGCGCGGACGGTAAAAATATTTTTCGCATAACCGCTTCTAAAATCGTCGCAAACGAACACGCAAACGAGAACGGCAATCGCAAAGTACATCATATGGATATTGCACATAGAAACCAAGTCCATACGCATACCTGCTTGCTGATTAGAAGTGGACGAAACCGAACCGAGAATTTGCCAAACGTAGTCAAAGCCGTGCATAACCGTTTCTTGCCCCGTTTGCGGATTGGTCGACACCGTGCCGTCCATCATCGTCGTCATAACGAGTATTAAAATAGGAACGATAAAGGAAATACCAACCATTATATAAAAGAAAGGACTGATAAACAATCTTTTCGTATCCACTTTTAGCATACTTTTTACTCTTGTTGTAAAAGAGTTTCTCTCAAAAGTCTTTTCCATATTATCTTTCTCCTTTGCCTTTCATAAGGTCGATATAATATTCTTCGAGCCCGATTTTGTCCGTTTTAATTTCGTTGATTAAAACGCCTTCTTCGTAAAGATAGGAAACGATTTCTTCGGGCGTCGTTTTATCGTAAACACGAATATATTCGTTTTCGTCTTCTTCTACGCGCAAATATTTACGCCTTAAAAGCGTGTTTGCTATATCCTTTTTCGTCGCTTTTACGGCAACGAACGTACGGCAACTTTCGTCAAGTTCTTTCGCCGTCATTTCTGCAATCATTTTACCACCGCGTATAATTCCGTAATGCGTGGCAATCTTTTCAAGTTCGCCTAAAATATGCGAAGAAATCAAAATGGTTGCGCCGTTTTTCGCGATATCCACAAGCACTTCTCGCATAATCCGCATACCGTCTGCGTCAAGCCCGTTAATCGGCTCGTCCAATACGAGTAAAGTGGGGTTGCCAAGTAGCGCCATTGCAATACCGATACGTTGTTTCATACCGAGCGAACAGTTTTTGTATTTGTTTCCCGCCGCGCCTTCCATACGAACGAGCTTTAACATTTTTCTGATTTCGTCGTCGGGTTTTTTGACGCTTAAATTATTTGCTTGCAATTTTAAGTTGTTCCAAACGGTCATATTCGGAAAACAACCGGGACTTTCAATCAAAACGCCTATTTTTGCGCGCACGTTTTCGTCCGTATAATCTTTGCCGTAAAGCTTTATCGTACCGCCGTTTGGACGAATAAGTCCGCAAATAATCTTTTCCGTCGTGGATTTGCCCGAACCGTTTTCCCCGATAAAGCCGTAAATGCTTCCTTTCGGCACGGTCATATTTAAGCCTTGTAAGGCTTGTTTTTCGCCAAAATTTTTGGTTAAATTTCTTATTTCTATTGCGTTCATACCGTTTTCTCCTTAATACACGTCGCTTTTATTTAGAATATGCGAGCCTAAAAGAATGTAAATGCCCGTCCAAGCCACCGACACGAGTAAGCAATTCGCAATCGTCCAAAGACTGCTAGAAAGGCAAGCGTAAACGGACGAGCCGTACAAGAAAATATTCAGTATAGGCGAATTCCCCACGACAGCGCCCACGCCGATAATTAAAATACCCGTTCCGAAGAAGAAAGAAGATGCGATGGAAACGCCGAAATATTTTCTAAAAATCACGTTTAAGAAGGTGTAAAGCGCCGCCCAACCCAAACTCATAATCATTTTACCGAAAATAGCGCAAAGCAAAGAGCCTACGTTTACGCTTATTTCGTATCCCGCAAACAAACCGCCAAGCGTTCCGCCGATAAAGTACGTTCCACACATACAAACCATTGCAAACGCGCAAACGAGCGTTTTGGAAATCATATAATCTTCCTTTTTAGCGTGCGTCGTGAAAAGTTGTTTGACGTATCCGCTTTTATAATCGTGCCCGATAAAGATAGACACCATAATACCGCCGAATATAAAAACCATATTCATATTCGCGTAATCGGCAATGCTTTTTACGACGTACAACGGTTCGTTGGCGGCAATAATTTGCCAAACGTTGGTGTAAAGCGGTTCTATCGTATTGCCGTTTTGGTCTGGCATCATCGTAAAGCAAGAAACCATTGCGGGAATAATTGCCGCTATCGCAAGAAAAATATAAAACAAAGGGGTGTGGAACAAACGGTAAAAGTCCACTCCGAGCATACCTTTTATTCTTTGCTTGAAGGTAGGGGATTCAAATTTCAACTCTCTTTCCATATTACGCGTTCTCCTTTTGCGACATAATTTCAATGTAATATTCTTCCAAACCGATTTTATTTTTCTTAATTTCGCTTACGACGAATCCTTTTTTGATAAGATATTCGACGATTTCTTCGGTGTTATCCACGTCGTAAACGCGGATATGCGCTTCTTCTAAACGAACACCCGAATACTTTTCCTTTAACGCGTTTAACGCCCCTTGCATATCCGCCGTTTTTAAGGAAGTAAACACACGCGCGCGGTTTTCCATATCCTTTGCGGAAAGTTCCATAATCATTTTGCCTTGACGGATAATGCCGTAGTGGGTGGCAATTTTTTCAAGCTCGCCCAAGATATGCGAAGAAATTAAAACGGTACAGCCGTAAGTTTTGGTAATGTCCACGAGAATTTCTCTCATAATCCGCATACCGTCCGTATCAAGACCGTTAATCGGCTCGTCCAAAATTAAAAGGGCAGGCTCGCCAAGTAGCGCCATTGCAATACCGATACGTTGTTTCATACCGAGCGAGCAACTTTTAAACTTAATAAATTTACTATCCTGCATACGGACGATTTTCAGCACTCTGTCAATTTCTTCATCGCGGTTTTCAATCCCCAAATTGATGGCTTGCATCATTAAGTTTTGATACACGCTGGAAGAAGGAAAACAGCCTGCGTTTTCAATCAGCGCGCCAACTCGAACGCGCACGCCCGCGTCCGTATAATCTTTGCCAAACAACTTAATTTTTCCGCCGTCGGGGACGAGATGTCCGCAAATAAGTTTTTCCGTCGTCGATTTACCGCTTCCGTTTTCCCCGATAAAGCCGTAAATACTACCTTTCGGCACGGTCATATTCAAATCGTTTACCGCATATAATCCACGAAAACTCTTTGAAAGTCCTTTAATTTCAATAGCGTTCATATTTTGCTCCTTATATTTTAAATTACCGTTATATGATACAAAAATAATGTTTATAAAACGCAAAGTTTATGTTTTTGAAAAGTAAATTATTTGTTAATAAAATGTAAAAGTGGCTACGTTTTCTACGTAACCACTTGTTTTTTATTTATCGTTTTCGTTTAAAAGTTCTTCTGAAAGTCGTAAAATTTCTTCGCCGTATTTTGCTTTGCCTTTGTTTAATGTGAATTTATAAACGGGATAGGCAATCGAGATAGGAATACTACCGATAACCATAAGCACGATACCCCAAAGCCAAATGCTCCATTCTAAAATCATAGTAAGACCAAGCCCTAAAACAAGCGTTCCTACAACGCCAAGCACAAGCGACCAAATAATTGCCGTGTTCTTTACAAGTCCGTCTAATCGTCTTAATCTTTCAAGTTTGGTTTCCGTTTTTTCTTGCGGGGCGTATTGACGGCGAATACTGTCTATTTCCTTTCTTTCTTCTTGCGACGGGGCAGTGTATTTAAAATTAAATTGATTGCTCATTTTTATCCTTTTCCTTTTGTAATTCTTTCAATTTTTTGTTTGCCGATACTATCATATAAATTCCAATGCCTACGGAAAGCACGCTAACGGCGACACCCGTAAAAGTATTAAACAACGATATATTTATCTCGCCTTCGCTAAACATAGTTAAAAGCGCTGTTTGTAAGGCGAGTATAGAAACTAACGCGTCCACGAGATTGATATTTCGAATGGCCCTTACGGTTAAATCCGTTTGCTTGTGCGCCTTTACGAAACTGATAATCGACGTCGTGATTTTATAAAACGCATACGCGGCGTAGGCAAAAACCGTCCAACCGATATAGGTGAAATGCGCGCCACTAAATATCATTTGCGCAATCGCCGACGAAAGCGCGATATTTAAGATAAGCGTAATAATACCACTCGTTCTATACACTTTGGCTTTCCTATACTCGTCGTTTTGATTTTGCGTTTTTTGGGCGATTTTATTTTTATGATACGTAAGTACGCCACCGCGAAGAAATGCCAGCGCTATATAAAAAGCGGCAAGCGCGCCGTACCATATCGAACGGTTTGCGACACCCATATACGCGTTGAACCCGCTAAACAGTAGGCTGATTGCAAACGAACTGATTGCAAAAATAACCGTTCTAAACCCAAAATCCCGTAAAAGTAAATGGGTAAATTCGCGACGTTCTAACCAAACGATTAGCCCGCGTTTCATTTTGGGGAAGAGTGGGATAATTAAATACACGCTATACGCAAGGGAAGTGCCCGCGATGCCGAAAAGGATATAGGCAATTATCGCAAGCGCGCCGTTTTCAAAGCCCAAAAATACGATAACAAGCGAAAGGGTGGCGCTTAAAATCGTTACGATAAACGTTAATATTTTAGCCCAAGCGGGGGGATTTAATATCTTTTTCCAAAGAGAGCGAAAATCAATTTTCATATACGACGTCCTTTAATAAAATGGTAAACGTGCTTCCTTTGTTTATTTCGCTTTGTACGGCGATTTCTCCGCCTAAAATGTCGATTACCTTTTTCACGAGCGCAAGCCCAAGTCCGTTGCCTTGCGTGGAATGCGACGTGTCGCCTTGATAAAATTTTTCAAAAATTTTCGCGCCCGTTTCGCTCGTCATACCTACGCCCGTGTCGCTTACCTTAATTTCCACATTCGTATTTTTACGCTTTAACGAAACGTCTATCTTTCCTCCGTCGGGGGTAAATTTTACGGCGTTGGAAATTAAATTGTTCCACACGATTTCAAGTAGGCTTTTCGACGAGAATATCGTAACTTCATCAAAATCGCAATTAAGCTCTAGATTTTTCTTTTCAATCAGCGTTTCAAATTCGACGACGTTATTTTCAAGCGCTTCCGTTAAACTAAAAATTTCGTGTTTTTCTTGGATTTCTTGATTTTCAAGTTTGTTCAGCTTTAAGATATTGGTGATTAAATCGGTGATGCGTTTTGATGCGGATACGAGCGTTTTTGCGTATTCTTTTCTCTTTTCGCTATCGAGCGTATCGTCTTGAAGAAGGTTTGCGTAGTTTTGTATAACGGCAAGTGGCGTTTTAATTTCGTGGGAAACGTTCGAAATAAAATCGGTTTTTAAAACTTCGTTTTTTTGAAGTTCGATTGCCATTTTATTTAAGTTTTCCATAATGAAATCGTATTGATTATACTTTCCGTATTCGTGCGTAATTGCAAGCCGAGTAGAAAAATCGCCGTTTGCAATTTTTTCCGTTGCGTCTACTATTTTTTGCGTAGGACGTTCCACCGTGATTTTTCTTCTAATCCAATCAAATAGGGTGCAAAAGGTGGAAAGAATAAATATTTCTATCAAGATTAGGATTGCAATCCAAGTAATATTATCCGTTTTTTCCCGAATATAGTCGTAAACGAGTATTGCTATTTGCATAATAACGGCTATAAGAATAAAGAAAGAAATCGCGCCGGTCCAAGTAAACCCAGCCGTCGTTGCCTTTTTCTTTTTCATTTTAACACCACCTTATAACCAAGTCCGTGAACGGTTGCAATTTCAAATCCGTCGCACTTCGAAGTCTTTTCGCGGAGTTTTGCCATATATACGTCCACCGTTCTGGAAGTGGTAGAAGAGTCGTAATCCCAAAATTCTGCCATCAGCGCCGAACGGGTAAAGGTCTTTTTCGGATAGGAAAGCATTTTGAATAAAATATCAAACTCACGCACCGTAAGGGCAATTTCTTCGTCGTTTAAAGTTGCCGTGCGTTCTTCCGCGTTCATCGAGAAGTTCCCAATCGTAATTTCCTTTTCCGTTTCAATTTTTGCGCGACGCAGGATTGCCTTAATCGTCATAAGCAATATATCTATATCGAAAGGTTTCGTTACGTACTCGTCAATGCCGATATTATAACCGAGCATTTTAGACGGCTTATCGTCCTTTGCCGTCATAAAAATAATCGGCGTGGTTTTATCGGTTGCGCGCACGCTTTCGGCAAGTTCAAAACCGTTCATTCTCGGCATCATTATATCCGTCAAAAGCAAGTCGCATTTTGTTTCGTCCATTTTTTCAAGCGCTTCCAACCCGTCAAAGCACGAAACGACGTCGTATCCTACGCCCCGCAGGCTTGACGAAACGAAACGGTTTAAGTCGGTATCATCTTCCACAACGAATATTTTTATCATAAGAATTCTCCTTATGTTTATATTGTAGCACCTATATTATAACAAATTGTTTACAAAATGTTAAGGAATTGTAAAAGTTAAAACGAAAATATCTTATTTAAAAAGGCAATTAAATATTGGGCGCGGGCGATAGGGGGCGAGAAAAGGGGCGGCGGATAAAAAAAGCTTGAAAACGAGCGTAAAAACAACTAAATATTTATACAAAAAGGCAAATAAAAACACGCGTTTATGCACTCTATTTTGCATAAATGCGTGTATTTGGTGGACGATTAGGGACTCGAACCCTAGGCCCACTGATTAAGAGTCAGTTGCTCTACCAACTGAGCTAATCATCCACTTTGGTGGTCCATCGGAGACTCGAACTCCGGACACCCTGATTAAAAATCAGGTGCTCTACCGACTGAGCTAATGGGCCAATTCAGTTTTTAGGGGACAGCCACCTATGGCTGGGGTGGCAGGATTTGAACCTACGAATGCCGGAATCAAAATCCGGTGCCTTAACCACTTGGCGACACCCCAATATGGGAAAAAATAAGTGGGGCGGGCGACGAGAATCGAACTCACGACCTCCAGGGCCACAATCTGGCGCTCTAACCAACTGAGCTACACCCGCCATATAAATTGGTGCGCCTGAAGAGATTCGAACTCCTGACACACGGCTTAGAAGGCCGTTGCTCTATCCAACTGAGCTACAGGCGCGTATATTGCCCGCTGGTAAGATGAGTGGAGCGGGTGATGGGAATCGGACCCACGCGGCCAGCTTGGAAGGCTGGAATTCTACCATTGAACTACACCCGCACGTGATTCGTTACAACGTCGTATCCACAACGCTTGTATATAATAGCACTATTCAAGAAAATTGTCAAATCATTTTCGCGCCTTTTTTCAAAAAAAAATAAAAAAATTTTTATTGTTTTGTTTTTCACAAAAAACCCGAAAAAATGTGATTTTTTTTCTTTAAAAATAAAATGCAAAAAATAGCCCTTATTTTATTTCCATATTTTAAATAAATGTGTTATAATATATTTACGCGTGGAAAATCACGGTAAAATTTCTTTACCGTATCATTAAAAATCCAAAGCCCGATTTAAATAAAAGCACGAATATATAAATATTCAACACGCCGAGAAGTGGCATCAACACCATCAATAAAAGGTCGGTGCGACGGAATTTTAAAATAAACATAGAAACGTAAATGGCAATCGCGCCCCCAAGCGCGCCCGTAATGCAAAGCTTGCCTACGTATTTTTCGGGCGGTTTACCGTTTGCGTTGTTTGCGCTATGCGCGCCGTTCGTTTCGTTTGCGCCGTCTTGCGCGCTTGGTTTTACGGTTTTAAAAACTTCTTCGTCGCGTTCCTTATCCCGCAACGATTTAACGAGCATAAACGCGTAGAAATTGATGGCGATAATATAAGCGATAAGCAAAAGATATAAAATAATCATACAAACAGTTTGCGATAAAAACGGTTAAAAAATTTACGAGAGTAAAAAATTATAGAGGTATATATTATGAAAAAAAGAGCACTTGTAAGCGTATCTAACAAAACGGGCATCGTAGAATTTTGCCAACGTTTGATTGGCTGTGGATTTGAAATCATTTCCACGGGTGGCACGGCGAAAGCCCTCGAACAAGCGGGACTTCCCGTTATCGGTATCAGCGATATCACCGGTTTCCCCGAATGTTTGGACGGGCGCGTAAAAACGTTGCACCCCGCCGTACACGCAGGGCTTTTGGCAATGCGTTCCAACGAAGAACATATGGAACAACTTGAAAAGCTCAATATCAACACGATTGACGTCGTAGCGGTGAATTTGTATCCGTTTAAAGCGACGATTTCCAAACCTGACGTAACGTTTGCGGACGCGGTGGAAAACATTGATATCGGCGGACCTACGATGATTCGCGCAGCGGCGAAAAACTATCAAGACGTAGCCGTCGTCGTCGACCCGAAAGATTACGAAAGAGTGCTTTCCGAATTGGAAGCGGGGGAAATTACCCTTGCAACGAAGAAATATTTACAATATAAAGTATTCGCGCATACGGCGGTGTACGACAGTATGATTTCCAATTACTTGGCGCAACAACTCGATATCCGTTATCCCGATTCGATTACGTTTGCGTTTGAAAAAACGCAAGATATGCGCTACGGGGAAAACCCGCATCAAGGCGCGTCCTATTACAGCGAAGAATTTATCCGCGCGGGCTCGCTTTCCAAGGCAAAACAGCTTTGGGGCAA
>JAZNIR010000078.1:0-2843 GCA_045577595.1 Candidatus Scatosoma sp. | reverse complement strand
ATTTCGTCAATGAAAATAATGCCGTCGTTTTCCGCGCGGTAAATCGCTTCCGATTTAATCGCGTCGTCGTCGACGAGTTTTTCCGATTCTTCCGAAAGGGCGATTTGGAACGCTTCTTTTACGGAAAATCTACGTTTTTTCTTCTTGCCTTGAAACATATCCCCGAAAATACTGCCAATGGAAATTGCCGCGCCACCTGGCACGAGCTCCATCGGTTGGGGCATATCGGTAACTTCCATTTCAATCGTAAAATTATCGTACAAACCTTTCCGCAATCCGTCCAAAAGATTTTGTTCGAACACTTCTTTCGCCGTGTCCCCTTTTTCTTCCTTTTTCGCTTCGGCAAGCGCGCGCACGATACGCTTTTCCGCCATTGCCGTCGCTTTCGCCTTTACTTCTTCTTCCTTTTCCGATTTTACAAGCCGATACGCACATTCCGCCAAATCGCGAATCATGCCTTCCACGTCTTTGCCGACGTACCCCACTTCCGTATATTTCGTCGCTTCCACTTTGACGAACGGCGCTTTTACAAGCTTGGCAAGTCGACGGGCAATTTCCGTTTTACCAACCCCCGTCGGTCCTTTCATAATGATATTTTTCGGCGTAATTTCTTCCCGAATTTCGACGGGAAGTTGCGCGCGACGATAGCGGTTGCGAAGCGCGATTGCCACCGCCTTTTTCGCTTCGTCTTGCCCTATAATATATTTATCCAAACGGTTTACGATTTGTTTAGGGGATAAATCCATTGTTTATTTCTCCTTTTTCGCCGTAGTTTTTTTCGGCTGTTTTTTATGCGCGCTTTCACCCACCGTTTCCAAACGGATATTATCGTTGGTAAACACGCAAATTTCCGACGCGATTTTTAACGCTTTCGTTGCAATCGTGGGCGCGTCGTAGTCCGTTTCTTGATACAAAGCGCGCGCCGCCGCAAGCGCGTAATTGCCACCGCTACCAATCGCGCACACCCCTTCGTCCGGTTCGATAACTTCCCCCGTACCCGACAAAATCAACAGCGTGTTTTCGTCCGCCGTAATCATCATTGCGTCTAATTTTCTGCCCACTTTATCGCTCCGCCAAAGCTCTGCAAGTTCCACCGCCGAACGCATTAAATTGCCCGCGAATTTGTTAAGCATACCTTCAAACCGTTCGGTGAGCGCAAACGCGTCGGTAACCGAGCCTGCAAAGCCCAAAATCACCTTTCCACCGTAAATACGGCGCACTTTTACCGCCGTGTTTTTAAAAATAACCGATTCGCCGAGCGTTACTTGCCCGTCGCCTGCAATTGCCGTTACGCCGTCCTTTTTTACAGCGCAAATCGTCGTGCCTCTAAATTCCATTTTATTCTCCTATATTTTCCGCTTTTATTTTTTTAACCGTTTCCAACGCGCGCAAAGCCAGCGTTTTATACCGTTCTTTTTTGTCTTTGATACGAATATCCAGCGGGGAAAGTATGCCGAAATTGGCGTTCATCGGTTGAAAATCTTTCGTGGGGGTGGAAATATGCGTTTGTAACGCTCCGCACACCGTTTTATCGTCGAAAACACGCTTTTTTGCGCCCGTGATTTCGTCGCATACGGCAATCGCGCACATAAGCCCGCTTGCCACGCTTTCCACGTACCCTTCCACGCCCGTGATTTGCCCCGCAAAATACAACCGTCTATTATTCTTAAACGAAAAATCGCGATTTAAAACGGACGGCGCGTGAATATACGTATTTCTATGCATTACGCCGTAACGTAAAAATTCGGCGTTTTTCAAAGCGGGTATCATAGAAAACACCCGTTTTTGTTCGGGGAATTTTAAATTCGTTTGAAAACCGACGAGATTGTACGCGTCCCCCGCCACCGTTTCTTTGCGTAGTTGCAACACCGCGTACGGGCGTTTGCCCGTTTCGTCGAAAAGCCCTACAGGCTTTAACGTACCGAACCGCAACGTATCTCTTCCACGCGACGCCATCACTTCAATCGGCATACACCCTTCGAAAATTTCTCCCTTTTCAAAATGGTGCAAGTGCGCTTTTTCCGCGCCAAGTAGCGCGTCTACGAACGCGTAATATTCGTCTTTATCCATCGGGCAGTTGATATAATCGCCCGTGCCTTTGCCGTACCTATCCCCCGTAAACGCGCAACGCATATCGACGCTCTCCGCTGAAACTATAGGCGCGGACGCGTCGTAAAAATGTAACGCTCCGCCCGTCTTTTCGCGTATATCTTCCGAAAGCGCGTCGCTCGTAAGCGGGCCTGTGGCAATGATTACGTACCTGCCCCCGTCCTTTTCCGTATCGGGAATGGAAATTATCTCTTCGCTTTCTATCGTAAGATTGGGGCAATTTTTTAATTTTTCGGTAATTTTTTTGGCGAATAATTCTCTGTCCACCGCCAGCGCCGAGCCTGCGGGTACGCTCGTTTCGTCCGCCGTCGCAATCACCATCGAGCCCAAAATCCGCATTTCTTCTTTTAAAAGCCCGCACGCGTTAAAGAAAACGTCGTTGCTTTTTAAGGAATTAGAGCATACCAGCTCGCATAAATTCGGGCTTTCGTGAGCGGGGGAGAAGCGTTTGGGTTTCATTTCGTATAAGAGGGTGTCAATTCCTCTTGTCGCCAAATAGTGCGCCGCCTCACAGCCCGCAAGTCCGCCGCCGACGACGATGACTTGCGGCGTTATTTTTTCGTTTTTCATCATCAGTCGTAAATGGGTTCGTCGGGGAAGGGCAAGTCGAACTCGTCGTCTTGAAGGGATTCCGCCTTGACCGCTTTAATCCGATAGGAACAGTTCTTATTCGAGCAGCGCACGTTGCCTCTTGCCGTTTTGACGAGGTATTCGCCGCATTCGGGGCATTTGCC
>JAZNIR010000077.1:0-10744 GCA_045577595.1 Candidatus Scatosoma sp. | reverse complement strand
ACATTTTACCCCTTTCGTCGATATCGGAAAGGTGCGCGTAAGCGATGCTTTGCCCCATTTCGTTTAAATATTCTTCGTACGGATACCCTGATATGCGCGCTTGTTTGATATCCAGCACCCCTTTTAAATCGGGCAAGCCTTGCTTAATTTTGGAAAATACGCCCACACGGTTGTACGTAGACCATTCCACGTTTTCCAAACACAAGGTTACGCCCTTTTTCTTACAAGCGTCGTCGATACGGCGAAAGCCGTCGATAATGCTTGTAAAATCGTCCTTGTCGCCCGAGCGGGAAGCGCGTTTCACCCGCGCCGTACCGTGAAAGGTGTAATAGGGCGCGCCCAACACCCCCGCGCAATCGAGCACTTTATCCAGCCAAAAAAAGGCGTCTTGACGAACGCGCGGATGCGCGCCGAACAGTTGCGGTTCGAACTGCGTGTTTAAAATATGTACGGAATTGATTTCCACGTTCCTTTTCACCGCGCTTAATTTTTCGGCAAACGCTTTTTCGTATTCGGAAAAGGTGGTTAAAAACACTTCCGCCGTACGCACGCCGAGTTCGTTTAATAAAGGCAAAGCTTCTTCGTTTTGTTTGCGCAAAAACAGCGACGCCGTCGACACCCCTACTCTCATTTTGGTAAATCCCTTTTACTCTACGTAATACACCCAATTTTCTTTACGCGGTTTTTCCGCAGGCGTCATATCGGGATAACCGACTACGCAGTTGCCGATTCCTTCGTATTCGCCTTCTATGCCAAGCTCTTTTAAAATCGCCTTGCCTTCTTCCGAGTTAAACGTTTCTTTCGCGCGGTGTATCCAACACGCGCCAAGCCCAAGCGAATGTGCTTCCAACAACATATTTCCCATTACGAGCGAGCCGTCGTAAACGTACGTGTGTTTGGTTTTATCCGCCAAAACCACCAAAACGACGGGCGCGCCGTAAAACGGGTCGACGCGTTTATCCGAATCGGATAAAAAGTTTAAGCGGGAAAGTTTATCCCGAATTTCTTTATTCGTTACCGCTAAAATAATCGGCGATTGCCAATTCCGCCCCGTCGGCGCCCAACTGCCCGCTTCCACGATTTTTTCAATCAATGCTTTGGGAACGGGGTCGCTTTTAAATTTTTTTACGCTTCTACGCGATTTGATAAGCTCTAAAATATCTTGCATACTTACTCCTTATATTGCAAATCGTTTTCCGTCCAACTTTTCAATACGTCGCACATTTCTTCGCCGATTTTCTTTGCTCCGAGCAAATCGTGGTCGAGATAATTCCCGCATTCCGCCTTCGTTGCGCCGAAAATTTCCCCGTCGAAATCCGCGATAAAACGCATACTCTCTTGCACGAGCGCAATCGCGTTTGCATACGGCACGTCGCCTCGAAGTAGCAAATAAAAGCCGGTGCGACAGCCCATAGGGCCTACGTAAATTACGCTGTCTTTATACGCGCCGTTGCGCGCAAAGGTGGCGAAAAGATGTTCGATAGTATGCGCTACGCCCGTAGATAAATAATCTCCGCCGTTGGGAAGTTTCATACGTATATCGTACGTAATCACGTCGCCGTCGATACGGGATACGTACATTCCTTTTTGGAGCGTATCGTGATTGATTGTAAAACTTGCTATTTTTTTCATTCGATTTTCCGCTTTTTTAATAATCGTCGCTTTTTAAATAATTTTTGCGCCTGCGTTTTGTAAAATTTCCACCGCAAGCTCGGGCGTCGCCGTCTTAAAGCCGATTTGCGCGTGTCCGTCCTTGCCCGCAAACGAGTACATATATTCGATATTTACCCCGCCGTCGTTGAGCTTAATCAAATATTCGGCAAGCGCGCCCGATTTGTCGGGCACTTCCAACGCGACGAGCTGTACTATCGTCGACAAAAATCCCGCGTCTTTTAAAACGGAAAGCGCGCGCTCGTTATCGTCGGTGATGATACGCAAAATGCCGAATTCTTTCGTGTCCGCAATCGACAACGATTGCATATTCACGCCCGCGTCTTTGAGTACTTTACAGCAAGCGCTTACTCTGCCTTCTTTGTTTTCCAAAAATACTGCGATTTGTTGAATCATTTTCCTATACTCCTTGCCTTATTACAGTTTTCTTTTATCGGTGATGCGTTTCGCTTTTCCTTCGCTACGGGCAACCGTACCCGGCGAAACGAGCGTGATTTTCGCGCTTACCGAAAGCGCGGACGCCATATCCGACGCAAGCCGTTTGCGGATTTCTTCCACGTGCGCCACTTCGTCGAGCGATACGGACGGGGAAAGTTCCACGACGATTTCCATTACGTCGAGATTGTTAATTCTATCCACGTTAATATGATAATTGGGCGTAATATTTTCGTTTTTCAAAAGCACGCTTTCGATTTGCGACGGGAACACGTTTACCCCGCGAATAATCAACATATCGTCGCTTCTGCCCGTGATTTTATTCAGCTTCACCGACGTTCTTCCGCAAGGGCATACGTCGTCGTTTAAGCTGGCGATATCCCGCGTACGGTAACGGATAAGGGGCATACCTTCTTTGGTGAGCGTCGTAATAACGAGTTCGCCCGATTCGCCCATAGCCACCGGTTCCAGCGTATCCACGTCGACGATTTCGGGATAGAAATGGTCGTCTTGGAAGTGCATACCCGTTTTAAATTCGCAATCGCAAGCCACGCCGGGCCCTGCAATTTCCGAAAGCCCGTAAATATCGCAAGCGCGTATGCCAAGCCGTTTTTCAATGTCTTCCCGCATTCCTTCCGACCACGCTTCCGCGCCGAATACCCCACCTTTGAGTTTGATATCTTTGCCCGCTTTTAAACCAAGCCTATCCATTTCTTCCGCCAAGTAGATTATGTACGAGGGGGTGCAACAAATGATATCCGCCTCGAAATCGGCAAGTAATTGGATTTGCTTTTGCGTATTACCCGCCGACGCAGGCACGACCACCGCGCCCAATTTTTCACCGCCGTAGTGCATACCCAAACCGCCCGTAAACAAGCCGTAGCCGTACGCCACGTGTACGACGGAATCGGGCGACGCGCCCGCCATAACCAGCGAACGGGCTGCACATTCTCCCCATACGTCGATATCGTTTTGCGTATAACCCGCCACCGTCAGTTTGCCCGTCGTCGCGCTGGACGCGTGCAAACGTACCAAATCGCGTTTAGGACGCGCCATCATTCCAAACGGATACGCGTCGCGCAAATCTTGTTTTACCGTAAAAGGCAGTTTCGATATATCGTCGATAGATTTAATATCTTCGGGTTTTAAACCGATAGCGTCCATTTTGGCGCGATACGGCGCTTGATTTTCGTACGCGTATTTTACGATTTTCACCAAACGCTTTGATTGTAACGCGCGTTTTTCTTCTTTGCTCATCGTTTCTATTTCTTTTTGGAAGTACTGCATTGTTTTCACCTTCTTTTTTATCTTATACGTAATCGTAACCAAGCGCAAACGCTTGTAAATTCAACTGTTTAAACTTTTCGGGCACGCAAGCGGAAACCGCTTGTTCCATTAAATCTTTGTCCAATCCGCACAGTTTGCACATACAGCCGAGCATTACGATATTCGTCGCTTTTTCACTGCCCGCTTGCCCCGCAAGCGTTTTTGCAGGAACGAAACGCACGTTTTTAAATTCCGCTTGTAACCGTTCTTTTACGTCGTCGGGATACACCGCCACCCCCGTAATGCAAGGCATAGGAAGTATTTTTTCGTCGTTGACGAGCATTACGCCGTCTTTTTTCAAAAACTGTTTCACGCGCGCCCCTTCCAGCCGTTCGAATGCGAGCACGATATCCGCGCCCCCTTCCCAAACGACGGGAGAATATACCTTTTCGCCAATCCGCACGTGCGTCGTTACGCTACCGCCACGTTGGCTCATACCGTGTATTTCGCTCATTTTACAATCGTATCCGCCAAGTAACGCGTATTTACCGAGTACGCGAGACGCAAGGAGCGTGCCTTGTCCGCCTACCCCTGAAATCAAAACGTTCGTCATACGTTTTTACCCCCTTTGTTTTCGCTGATTAAAGAAAGGCAATCAAACGGGCATACTTGCACGCACACTTCGCAACCGACGCATTGCGCGCTGTCGATTACGATTCCGTTTTCCCCTTTGCTGATGGCGGGACAGCCGAGTTTCATACACTTCCCGCATTTTTTACAATCTTTCACTTCCACTTTCGGCTTGGGCGATTTATCCAACAAAGCGCAAGGGCGTTGCGCGATAATCACGCTTACTTCTTTGGTTGCAATCGCCTTTTTCACCGCGTTTTCCACCGCCACTACGTCGTACGCGTCTACGATTTGCAAATCTTTTACGCCACACGCTTTGCAAAGTTCGTCCAAAAGTACGACGGGCGCTTTCTCGCCTTTTAAATTTTTACCCGTCGCAGGGTGTTGTTGATGCCCCGTCATACCCGTCGTCGAGTTATCTAATATCAGCAAGGTTATATCGCTTTGGTTATACACCGCGTTGATAAGCCCCGTTACACCGCTATGTAAAAAGGTAGAATCGCCGATAACCGCGACGTTGTTGCTTTCGCCGTCCGTCGCCTTTTTAAAACCGTGCGCCATACCCACCGACGCGCCCATACAAACGCAAGTATCCACCGCCGAAAGGGGCGCAACCGCGCCGAGCGTATAACAACCGATATCCCCGTTTACCGTCAATTTTAATTTATTGAGTACGTAAAACACCCCTCTATGCGGACAACCCGCGCACATTACGGGCGGGCGGACGGGAATTTCCGCTTTTGCAGAAATCGCCGTAAATCCTTCGCTGTTGCCGAGTTTTTGCGCTATCGTCGACACGGAAAGTTCGCCTTGCACGGAAAAAATCGACTTCCCTTCGCACGCAATCCCGCTTGCTTTCAACGCTTCTTCCACGTACGGTTCGAGTTCTTCGATTACGTACAGTTTACTTACCTTTTTCGCAAAGTCGGCTATCGCTTGGATAGGCAAGGGATAGAGCGTACCGATTTTAAATACGTTTGCTTTTGGCAACGCTTCTTTTACGTATTCGTACACCACCCCCGAACACACTACGCCGATTTCCTTTTCGCTTGTATATTCCGCGCGGTTGATAGAAAGCGTGTTGACGTATTCGCCGAGTTCTTTATCCCGCTCTTCCACGACGACGTGGCGCAAAATCGCATTAGCGGGCATACATACGTATTTTCTAACGTCCTTTTCGTAAGGGCGACGGGGAATTTCCGTCCGCTTACAAAGTTCTACGACGCCGTGCGAGTGCGCGACGCGCGTCGTTTCCCGTAAAAATACGGGCGTATCAAATTTCTCGCTAATTTCATACGCAATTTTCACGAATTCTTTCGCTTCTTGCGCGCAAGACGGTTCGAGCATAGGCAAATGCGCGCTTCTTGCATAGTAGCGGGAATCTTGTTCGTTTTGCGACGAGTGCATTCCCGGGTCGTCCGCAACGACGATAACCAAACCGCCGTTCACGCCCGTGTACGACGCCGTAAACAACGGGTCAGCCGCTACGTTTACGCCCACGTGTTTCATACACGCCATCGCGCGCACGCCCGCAATCGCCGCCCCGACGGCTACTTCCACCGCCACCTTTTCGTTGGGCGCCCATTCGGCGTACACTTCGTCGTATTTCGCAACGTTTTCCGCAATTTCCGTGCTGGGCGTACCGGGATAAGCGGAAAGCACTTTCACCCCCGCTTCGTACGCACCGCGCGCGATTGCTTGATTGGTAAGCATAATTTGAGTTTCTTTCATATTTCTTTTCCTACGTTTATTTATTTTTTCTTTTCCACGTCCATTCGCAAACGTTTACGTCTTTTACAAATCCGTTAAATTGGCAAACGCAAAGTACTTCGTCTTTATCGTCCGTAATCACCACTTCCGAAACGGTGTTATGCCCCGCCCGCGTAATTTCCCGCGCCGTTGCCGTAACGTACTTCGTATTTGCGGGGCGCATATACGCAATATGTCCGCCTTGCGTTACCGTCGCAGGGTGCAAATAATTGGCAAGCGCCGCAAACGCAAAATCCCCCATCGTAAACAACATTCCGCCTTGTACGTAGCCGTTGGCGTTTAAATGACAAGGCTTGATTTCCGCGCGCACAACCGCTTTTTCTTCCGTAAGATGCACGAGTTCCAAACCGGAAAGTTTTACGTACCCGTCGTCGTCGAAAAACGCGCGGGTTATCTCTTCGTGGTTACTTTTTTCTCCTTCCATTTTTTATATTCTCTCCAAAAAATAAAATATCGTTTTAATTATAGCATATCCCACCGGCAATGTCAATGTCTGAAAAAGAAAAAACGCAAAAAAAAGCTTTATTCCTTTGGGAAATAAAGCTTTTTCGCTTAATTGGGGAACAACGTTTTCCATTCGGCGGGCATAGGCGCGGTGAGCGAAAGCAATTCTTTCGTAACGGGGTGGATAAATTGCAATTTGCTTGCGTGCAATCCCAGCCTTTTTAACGGGTTTTGCGTACCCCCGTATTTATCGTCGCCGACGATTGGATGCCCAAGCGATTGTAAATGTACGCGAATTTGGTTTTTTCTGCCCGTTTCGATATCCACGCGGAGCAACGAATATTTTTCCGTTTCTTTTACGACGGCGTAGTTGGTAATCGCCTTTTGCCCCGTCGTATCGTGGGTGGAATACACCGTATGGTTGACGTTTTCTTTTAAGTAGGAAACCACTCTACCTTCCTTTTCTTCCATCACCCCTTCCGCGACGGCGTAGTATTCCCGCAAGGAAACGTATTCGTTCCATTTCATTTTCAGCATCGAATGGATTTTAATATTCTTCGCAAACACCAACACCCCCGACGTTTCCTTGTCGATACGGTGTAACACGTACGGGCGGGCGTTTTTATCCTGCCCTTGTAAATACGCAAGCGCGTAGGCGTACGCGCATTCTCTTTCCTTGTCGCTTTCCACCGACAACAGCCCGACGGGCTTGTCCAAAGCCAAAAAATCTTCGTCTTCGTAGATAATTTTTATATCCGCGCGCTTTAAAGAGCGGTTTTTTACGGGCGTTTTCGAACGCGAAGAAGTTTGTCCGTCCACCGAATTTTTAGTAATTTTAATCTCGTCGTCTTTGGCAAGCGGGAAATTGTACTGCGTAACCACGCTCCCGTTGACAAGCACTTTCCGATGCGCTAACAGCGTTTTTACGTTATTGCGCGACGTGTTGCATTTACGGAGCAAAAATTCCAGCAGTTCGTCGCTATGATTGGCTTTGTACGTTGCCGTGTACGTAATTTTGGGCGCGTTTTCTTCTCGCGTATTTTTCCGCGCACGCGCGTTTTTCGTTTTTCTTCTCATTCTTTTATCCCTTTAACGACACCCACCGCACGTCTTGCAATTCCCCGAGCATTTTTTCGTCGGTTTGCCCGTCGCCGACAACATATCGCCCGCATAGTCGCGCGCCGTTTCCCCACCGCATTTGGGGCATTTTACTTCGTCTAAATAACTTTTTACAAGCTCGTCAAACCGTTCGTTACAGTTTTTGCATTTGTATTGCAGTAAAGGCATTTGCTTTTATCCGTCCTTGTTTGCGTTCCCCTTTATTATACTACTGCCCGCGCCCTTTGGCAAGCGTTTTTTCTTCCGCTTTGTAAACAACTTTTTATAAAATCGCTTTTCCGTTTAAAAAGCTGTCGAAAAATCCGCGTACGTCCAACCCCGTTTTTTCAAACGCGCCGATAAGCGTTTCGGGCGTCGCCACCGTAAACTGCGCGTTTTTATAATATTTTTTTAAGCCCGCAAAAAACTTTTTATCCCCCACGCTTTTGCGGAGCATATCAAACATTACAAGCCCTTTCTTTTTCGTTAAACATTCGTATTCGTATTCCCCTTTATAATTTTTTAAATGCCTCGTCATACTCGTATCCGTCCGCCCCAAAACGCTCCCGTACACGTCGTAATACGAGCGGTATTCTTTATGCGCGTCCGTTACCAGTTGCTCGCGCGAAAAGCCGTATTTTTCGTATTCTTCCATAAAACAAACCGCCGAATATTCCGCTAAACCGTCCCCCTGCCAAGCGTGTTCGAGTTGATTATTCCCCACGACGGCATACCACCATTGTCGCGCCGTTTCTCGGGCGATAACCAGCGGTTTTTTATCCGTTTCCAACCTATCGGAAAGCAACGAAAGACAGGGATATTCCACCGCGTCTACGCAAAGCCCCGTTTGCGCCAACGTAAATTGCGGATAGGGATAATCTCCAAACGTTTTTTCATAATAAGCAAACGCTTGCGTCGCCGTAGAAAGCGTTTCTGTCGGGTGTTCGTCTTGATAGTAATAATAGGAAATTTCCGTGCCGTCGACGTTCGTTTCCGTTTTTTTGAAACGGGTGGAAAGCACGACGGCAAAATCACGAACGGCGGTGGCGGAAAGGACGTACTGCGTTTTGCGCTCCAACGCCCGCTCGGAAACGATTTGTCCCGTTGAAACGGGCGTATATTCTTTCGGGAGCGTCAACGTCATTTTAAAATCGGCGCATTCGGAAAAAAACGGGTCGCCCACGTCGTAATAAGCGCATTCGTAAAAACCGCCGTTTTTTATCCCGCAAAGCATTGGAAAACAATGCCCTAAATTCACCGTGTTTTTCGCCACGCCCGTGCGGTGTTCCACTTTGGCGAGTTTCACCAAAAAACCGACGTCCAAAACGATTTTATCTTCGGGAAAAAGCGACTCGATAAGATGCACTTGTAAAACGTTTTCGTCTTCGCCAAGCACTTCCCAACTTTTCGCCCCGTTTACCGAAGAAATTACCATTTCCCCGTAACTTTCCCCCGCGTAATAGGCTACGTCTTGATAGGTTTTGGAAACGGGTTTTAATAGGGCGTCTTTTCGGTAGGCGTTGGGATAGAGCTGGAATTTCAGGGTGGAAATTTCCCCGTCCCCGCAATTTTCAAAGGTGATTTTCGCCGTACCCGCAAGGGTGGCGGTTTCGGGCGCGTATTCGGCGATAATCTCGTACTTGGTTGCCACCTTTACGCTTTTTTTACAAGCGGAAAGGGTAAAAATCAGCGGAAAAATCAACGAAATGATTATCATTAAAACGACGCTTTTTTTCATAAAAACACCCCCGACAAGGCTTTGTCCTTGTCGAGGATATTATATGCGCGTAAAACGAGCGTTTATGCGTAAATCCGTTATAAACCGTTTACCCACGTAAATTTTGATAAAACTTAAACAATCCGTATAAACGGTGCGTTATAATAAAAAACCATTTTTTATTTGCGCTTGTGGCGGGTTTGAAATGTTTCTTATTTTTTCGAACGTACCGTAAACATTCTTTTTCTTGCCTTTTAAACCGTCCGCTTTTATCTTTACATAAGTTAAATAAAAGTGCCATATTCGCCTTTATCCGCAAGTTCACCGCTTTATCGGAAAATTCGGGGAATTTTTCTTGAATGATTCGCTCTTTTTCTTCCGCCAACGTTAAAATATCAAACATTTTTTCGGAAAAAGCACTTCGGGAAGCACTGTTCCCCACCACATGATATTTATGAACAATCGTATCCACTACGGCAAATTTTATCATATTTACCAAACATAAAAACAAGAAAAAACTGTCTTCGTGTACGCGCTTTCCTTCGGGAAAACGTATCCTTTCAAGAATGTTTTTTTTGTATATTTTTGCCCAAATTGCATACGTTTCGGGATAATCTTCTATCGAGCGCAACAACGCTTCTTTTCCCGAAAAGATTTGGATTTTGCCCGTACATTCCACCTTTTCGCCAATCCCTTTTTCCGTAAAGCGTTGCGTTTGTCCCGCGCATATATCCGCCCCGTTTTCTATCAACGTAGACAAAAGGATTTCCACGCCGTCAAACACCAATTCGTCGTCGGCGTCTAAAAACGTTACGTATTCTCCTTTCGCATTATCTAATCCCGCGTTACGCGCTTTCGACACCCCACCGTTTTCTTGCGAAATCAATCGAATACGCGCGTCTTGTTTTTGTAAATTTTCCACAATCGTTTGCGTATTATCCGTACTGCCGTCGTTAATCACTAAAATCTCTATTTCACGATACGTTTGTTCCATACAAGAACGCACCGCACGCTCCAACCACTTTTCCGCGTTATATGCAGGAATAATAATACTTACCAAACCGCTTTCTACACTCATTGCCTTTATTCCTCTACTTATTTTACCAATTATTTGGTATACAATGATTATATATGATAATTATTGGTGTGTCAAGCCGTTTTTACTAAAAATATGGTATAGTATTACAAATTTTTAACGTAAAAAGAAAAAAAATGAAAAATAGGATACGCGATTTACGCGAAGATATGCTTACGGCAAAGCAATCTTGCAAAAGCGACGGGCATTGACCAAAGAACGATTTCCAATTACGAAACAGGAAAAACTGCGCCCGACGCATACGCGCTTATTAAGCTTGCGGACTTTTTTAACGTTTCGATTGATTATCTCGTCGGACGAACGAAACACGACGTATCCACCGAAGAAAAACGCACGCGACTGATACAAAAAATACAAAAAGAGTTGGAAGAATTAAAACGATATTAAAAAAAGTCCCCTTTCGGGGGCTTTTTATATATCTTTCGTTTACGTTTCCATCAACCCTGCCGCTTGCAAAGCAGCGATAATCTCGTTAATTTTTTCAGCGTTGCTCGTTGGCGTTGCGTCCGTTGCCACAGCGGGCGCTACGGCAGTAGCAGGCGTTACCACCCCCGCTTCACCTTGGGGACCTTGCGGACCAGCGGGACCAACTTCACCTTGCGGACCAGCGGGACCAG
>JAZNIR010000076.1:0-1660 GCA_045577595.1 Candidatus Scatosoma sp. | reverse complement strand
ACAACCCCACCTTTTCAATCGGCGTTATTTTTTGCCCCACGACGACGCCGTTTTCTTTCTTTAACGCAAAGCCGTCCCGTTTTTGCTTTTCGTGAAAAGCGCGGATATTTCCCGCCGCCTCTTCCAACACTTCCAAAAACTTCTTATCGGCAAGCGCAAACGCTTCGTCGATTTCTTCCTTGCTCACTTCCAGCGAAGTCAACGCCACTTTATCAAATTTTTCCGCGTAATCAAACAGGGCTTTATCCCCGTTTTCGATTACGTTTGCTATAATTTCCGCAACGACGTCCGAAACGCTCGCCGTCGGGTTGTTCCGCGCGAAGATATCTTCTTTGTCCACCAACGCGCAATCCAAAATCCGAATCATATCTTTTCACCTTTTTCCAGCAACGCTTGCACGCCCGAAATCAATTTTTCAATTTCCGCCGTTTTAAATTTAAAACCCGCTTTATTTGCAATCAAACGCGCGCTGATTGGAAACACCGTTTCCACCACTTCTAAATCGTTTTCTTTAAGCGTCGTACCCGTTTCTACGATATCCACGATTACGTCCGACAAACCTAAAATGGGCGCAATTTCAATCGAACCGTTTAATTTAATCACGTCGATTTCCCGCCCGCGCTTGGCGTAAAATTCTTTGGCGCAACGCACGAACTTCGTCGCTACTTTCAAAGTCCGCGCTCCGTCGTCGTAAAAACCTTTTTTCGAGGCAACCGCCATACGGCACACGCCCGTTTTCAAATCGCAAAGCTCGTACACGTCCGGCTGATATTCTTCCAAAATATCCTTTCCGCAAACGCCGACGTCCGCAACGCCCCGTTCTACGTAAATGGACACGTCGGACGGTTTCACCCAAAAATACCGCACGCCTTTTTCCGCGTTTTCAAAAATCAGTTTCCGACTGTTTTCCTTAATCGACGGACATTCAAAACCCGCCTTTTCAAACGCGTCGTACACCTTTTCCCCCAGTCTGCCTTTCGGTAAAGCTACGTTTAACATATCCGTCTCCTTTATTTTCTCAAATCGACAAGCGCGTTAAACCGCAAACCCTTTTCCGTCGTTTGCGCCCGCACGCTTTTGCCGTCCACTTGCTGTTTTTTCACGGCGCTTACCACTTCTTCTATCGGCGTATTTGCGTCGTATAAAACGAGCGTATCCACGTCGAACGACGGACGGTTTTGTCCGCTGATACGTTCCACCGCGTCCACGTACACAGCAAAGCCGATTGCCCGTGATTTTCTGCCCATACGTTGCATTAACAAATCGTATTGTCCGCCCGAAAGCACCCCTTCGAACGCGCCTTCTACAAACCCTTTAAACACCAAGCCGTTGTAATATTTTCGGTTGTTCACCACCGAAAAATCCAAACGCACGTACGGCAAATACCCCGTCGTTTTCAACAGCTTATACAATGCAAAAAGTTCGTCGAACGCCCGTTTTTCTTTCTCGGTTGTACAAAGCGGTTGCAATTTTTCAAGCGCGCTTTGCATTTCCCCGTAAATGCGGATAAGTTGTAATAATTTTTCCGCCTTTTCGCTGGCTACGCCGTATTCTTCGCAAAGGGACGCCACCGAGTGCGCGTTTTTGCCCGATAAAAATTCCACGTACTTTTTCGCGAAACTTTCACCTACACCCGCTTCTTCCAAAAAGCCTTCGATAA
>JAZNIR010000075.1:0-20263 GCA_045577595.1 Candidatus Scatosoma sp. | reverse complement strand
CCCGCGCCTCTGCGCCGCCCGACTGCGTCGATTTCGTCGATAAAGATAATGCAGGGTTGGTTTTTCTTCGCCATATCGAACAAATCGCGAACGCGCTTTGCACCGACGCCGACGTACATTTCCACGAAGTCCGAACCGGACACCGAGAAGAACGGCACGCCCGCTTCGCCCGCCACCGCTTTGGCAAAGAGCGTTTTACCCGTTCCCGGAGGCCCTACGAGCAATACGCCCGAAGGAATTCTTGCGCCGAGATTGGAAAACTTTTTCGGGCTTTTTAAAAATTCCACCACTTCCGCGAGCTCTTCTTTTTCTTCTTCCGCGCCCGCAACGTCGGTGAACCGAACTTTTAAATTGTTTTGCACGTGCGCTTTCGTCTTGCCGATATTCATCGACGCGCTACCCGCGCCCGACGCGTTGCGCATAATCAACCAGAAAATAAGCGACACGACGACGATGCCTACGATAGGAAGAAGGCTCGACCAAATGCTCCCCGCGTTCGGGTCTGCAAATTCAATTGCGAGTTTGCTAACGTCAACGCCTGCGTTTGTCAGCGACGCAAGCAACGCTTCGTAACTGCCGTAATCGTACAAGCTGGGCGCGCCTTCCGCAATAATCGTATGCCCGTTCGTAAGCTCCGCTTCCCAAGTATAACCGTCGATATACAGCTTTTTCACTTCGCCCTTTTCAAGCTTCGTCATCAATTCGGAAAAGAGAACCTTATCTCCCCCAAAAATATCCGTCAACAAAATGCCGATTAACACGGCGGCGATAATGCCGACGACCACCCAAATAATAATTTTCGTCTTTTTACTCAAAATTTTTACTCCTTACAGTAACTTGCAATATTTATTTATACCCGTTTTTCACAAAAACCAATCAAGAAAACGGGGATTTTCCGTCTTTAACAGCAACATTTTAACATAAACCCGTTTGTTTTTCAAGCGTTTATACGGGATATTTCAAATATTTAACAAACGTTCACAGGCTTAACACTTTAAAACCCGTTAAAAACCGTTTTTTCGATTTTTCTCGCGCGGTTTTTCTTTTATAAAGGTTATAAAAGTTGTTTTCGGCAACGGTAGTAGGTTTGCTGGCTTTGAAAACCCGCCTCGTAAATAAGCTCCGTCGTCGTTCGCCCGTCGCCGTCGGCGCGTAAGCGTTCGATATAGGCAAGGCGCAAACGGTTAACGTACGCGGAAATGCCCGTCTTTAAATACCTATGAAACACGCGCGAAACGTGCGCTTCCGTATATCCAAACGCGCGCGCAATCGTACTTCGAGAAATTTCTAAGCGGTAATTTTCGTGAACGTACGTCAAAATTTTCCGTACGAGCGTCGCTTCGTCCTTGCCCCTATCGTGCGTCCAAGTAATATTTTCGTACAGCACCGCTAAAAACAACGCCGTTGCCGTACGGCGTACTTCCGTCGGTTGCTCCGCGCGCATAAACCGATTGACGATATCCGCTAAACGCTGACAAAGCGCAGGATTGTCGATTACGTCCTCTTGCGCACGCAAACCTTGCCGTCGCGCGTTAAACGATTGCATATATTCGTAGGGAATAATCACGATAATTTCCCCCGTATTTTCCCCTTCGAACTTTTTATAGGCGTGTACGTCGTAACTGTCGATTACCGTCAAACACCCGTCTTTTAGCGTCAATTCTTTGTCGTTGACGGAAAGTTTTTGCTCTCCGCAAAGCACGATTGGAATTTCCAAATTACGGTGGTAGTGCGCGGGAAATCCCCCCGACGCGCCGTGAACGAGCAATTTGCCGTCGTCTTCACGATTTTTTTCATAAAAACTTTTCATATCCTTATTATATCACAAAATGAGAGTAATTTGAACTGTTTTGTAGTATATTTTGAGAAAAATTTTTGATATAATGGAGAAAATCCATAAGGAGAAAATATATGAAATACGATATTAAAAACTTAACTTTGGACGAAAAGCTCCGTCTTTTGACGGGAAAAAACAAGTGGCAACTGTCCAACGCGAACGGGAAATTACCCGACGTGTTTTTATCCGACGGCCCGCACGGGCTTAGAATGTACGATTTTGAACAAGGCAAAACCAAGCCGGCTACGGCAATGCCCAATCTTTCCGTGCTTGCCAACACGTGGGATACGGAGCTCGCGTTTTTAGACGGCGCAACGATTGCGGACGAATGCTTGCAAGAAGGCGCGGACGTATTGCTTGCGCCCGGTGTAAATATCAAACGTACGCCCCTTTGCGGACGGAACTTCGAATATATTTCCGAAGACCCCTATCTTGCGGGCGTAATGGCGAAAGCGTACATAGAAGGGGTGCAAAGCAAAGGCGTTGGCACTTCCTTAAAACACTTCTGCGCAAACAACCGCGAATACGACCGTTTCTACCAATCGAGCGACGTAGACGAACGCACCTTACGCGAAATTTATTTGCCCGCGTTTGAAATCGCCGTAGAAGCCAAGCCTTGGACGGTAATGTGTGCGTACAACCCGATTAACGGCATTTGGGCGAGCGAAAATAAGTGGCTGTTACAAGACGTACTGCGTGGTGAATTTGGCTTTGACGGTTTGATTATGTCCGATTGGAGCGCGGTGCATAACAGCTGGCGCGCGGCAAAGGCGGGTATTGATTTGGAAATGCCGTTTAGAGAAGTCGCTTTTGACGAACTGAAAAAAGGTTATGAAAACGGTTGGCTCACCGAAGAAGAAATCGACGCGCGCGTAGAAAAGGCGCTCGAACTGATGGAAAAATCCACTACGCTTAAAAAAGAAATCACCACGACGAAAGAACAACGCCACGAAAACGCCGTAAAAATCGTAAAAGAAGGCATCGTACTTTTGAAAAACGACGATAATATTTTGCCTTTGAAAGGCGGAAATATTATGGTTGGCGGACCTTGCTCTTTTACGCCTTGTTACGGTGGCGGTGGCAGCGCGCTGGTTACCAGCGAATACAAGTGCAAAAGTTTGGCGGAATTGTTACGTGAAACGATGGGCGACAAGGCAAACGTTACCCACTCGCATTTTGCTTGCGGCACCGATTACAACCATATGTTTCATTCTCGAAACGCGTACGTGCAAGCGTATAACTCGGACGTTGTCGTGCTTTGCGTAGGCAACAGCGAAGCGGTGGAAAGAGAAAGCTACGACCGCGCGCATATCCGTCTTTCGGACGTGCAAGAAGATTTAATTCTTAACACGGCACAAGCCAATCCCAACGTCGTCGTCGTTTTAAACGTAGGAAGCGCGGTGGATATGAGCGCTTGGATAGACAAAGTAAAAGCCGTGGTATTGCTTGGATTTGCAGGCGAAGGCGGGCAAGAAGCGCTTGCCGACGTTTTGGCGGGCAAAGCGTGCCCTTGCGGTAAAATCACCGAAACGTACCCCCTTTCCTTGGACGACACCCCCGCGCAAGATTATCGCGGAAACGGTTTTTACGAACGGTACGGCGAAGGCGTTTTCGTCGGATACAGATGGTTTGATAAAACGGAAACGGACGTATTGTTCCCGTTCGGACACGGGCTTTCGTACGCGCAATTTGCATATTCGGATATCCGCGTGGATAAATTATCCGAAACGGACTACGAAGTGTCGTTCAACGTGAAAAACGTATCCAGCGTAGACGCAAAAGAAATTTCGCAGGTGTACGTGCGCGACGTATTCGCGATGGTCCCCCGCCCCGAAAAGGAGCTGAAAGGTTTTGTAAAAACCGCATTAAAAGCGGGCGAAAGCAAGCGTGTAAGCGTAAAACTCAACGCCCGTTCGTTTGCGTATTACAGCATACCTTTGAAAAAGTGGTACGTGGAAAACGGCGATTTCGAAATTCTCGTCGGGGCGTCGTCGAAAGATATTCGCTTAACGGAAAAAATCAATATCCAACTTCCCGAAAACGAACAATGGTCTTGGCAAGAATAATAAAGTGTAAATGATTACAGCCCGCTATACGCTTGGTATAGCGGGCTGTTTTTTCGTTTTTTTGTCGTTTAATCCCGTCTTCTGTTTCCAAACAAAAGCAACACCCAAAGGGCGAAACGCAAGAAATATACCAGCGATACGAACAGCGACGCCACGTACGTATTTGCCGCCGCGCCCAGCATTTTATCCGCGTAAGGGAGCTCTTCTTCCGTTAAAATCCCTTCCTGTAACAACAGTTTTTTCGCCCGACGGCTTGCGTCGTATTCTACGGGCAGGGTTACAAGCGCAAACACCGTCGAAAGTCCGTACGCCACCACGCCCGCAATCGCAAGATAAAATCCAATATTGGAATTTTGCGTGCTTGCTACGAATAAATCTAAAATCAAACCGAATATAACGAGCGGTAACGCCAAGCGACTGCCTAAATTGACGAACGGCACCAGAGTTTGGCGTAATTTATACGGAAAATACCCCTTCTTTTTTTGCATAACGTGCCCGATTTCGTGCGCAGCCACCGCCACCGACGCCACCGAGTCGTCCCCGTAAACGCTTTCGGACAAATTCACCACCTTTTTCGTGGGGTGGTAATGGTCGGTAAGCGTGCCTTTCACCCGTCCCACCGAAATATCCGTTACGCCACCCGCGCGGAGCAACCGTTTCGCCGTGTCGTACCCCGTCATACGCGAACGGGTGGGAATTTCCCGTTGCGCCGCGTACGTGCTTTTCACTTTCGCGCTCGCACTGCCCGCCACCAACGAACAAATCAATAAAAGTCCGATAAAAATCAAATAATACGTCATTTTTCTCTCCTATATTTTATAAATCCAACGCAAACGGATAAAGCGTCGATTTACTAACCCCTCTATCCTTTGCCGCGCGTTTTAACGCTTCCTTTTTATCCAATCCAGCGAGCATATAATGTTGGATATGCTCCCGTTCGGGCAAAGCGTTTAACGCGCTTTCTTTTTCGCTCGCGCCCTCGACGAGAAGTACGTATTCCCCCCGCTTTTCCCCCGCCAAACCGTCCTTTAAACGGAAAGAAACCGCTTCTTCGTGGATTTTCGTAATCTCCCGCACGGCAACCGCTTCCCTATCGCCGAACACTTCGTACATAGCGCAAAGGTCTTTATCCACGTCTTGCGGAGCGCTGTGAAACGCCATCGTCAAATCCAAATCTTTATACTTTTCGAGCGTAGCTTTTTTCTGGCTGATTTTTTCGGGTAAAAATCCGATAAAAGCAAACTTATCGGCAGGGAGCGCAGACAAAACCAAGCCACTGATAAACGCGCAAGCGCCTGGAATAAGGGTGTACGGCTCGCCCGCGCCTTTTAAAATTTGGCAAACGGCGTTTCCCGGGTCGGACACGACGGGCGTGCCCGCGTCGGATACGATAGCCACCTTTTTCCCTTCGCGAGAAAGGGCGAGAATTTTTTCCCCTGCTTCCTTTTCGTTGAATTTATGGCAAGATTGCAACGGTTTTTTTATTTCGTACGCGTTTAAAAGTTTGATTGTATGGCGGGTGTCTTCGCAAAAAATCACGTCCGCTTCTTTCAACGTTTCCAGCGCCCGCAACGTAATATCTTTTAAATTGCCGATAGGCGTTGCCACAAAGCTTATCATATCTCTCTCCTTTATTTTCTTTCGTTTATAAGCGTAGGCAAAATTTCCACGTTGGGTTTTCCGCCTTTCACCCCTTCTATCATTACGAGATACGGTTTATCCCCCGCCTTTCCCGTTACGAATTGTATGCGCTTTACTTCGATTTTATACTTATGCAAGGTGTAACAAATTTCCGCCAACCTATCCGCGCGGTGCAACATACACACCCGCCCGCCGAATTTTAACGCAAACGCCGTCGCTTTAGCGATTTCGTCCAAACAAATAGTGATTTCCTTGCGACAAACCGCCTTTTCGTACGTATCGTTTTCAAATCCACCCTTTTCGTACGGGGGATTGCACAGCACGAGCGAAAATTTTTCCAAGTAGCTTTTGGGAATTTCTTGCAATTTACCAAGCTGGAAAGAAAAATTGTCGAAACGGTTGATTTTCGCCGTCTTTTTCGCAAGGGAGAGCAAGCTTTCTTGCATTTCAAAAAGGGTAAACGACAGCCCTTTTTCTTTATGTAACGCGTGGAAATGAAAGCCGACGATTCCGCTCCCCGCGCCAAAATCCGCCACCTTTTCCCCTTTTCTCGCCCGCGCAAACCGCGTAAGCAATACGGAATCGGACGTAAAACGGTATAAACGGGTGTCTTGTACGATTTTTAAACCGTCTATTAACATATCTTCCAAAACTTCCGTTTCCAAAAGTTCTACGCCGTTCATACGCTTGCCTACCTTGTTTTTTCTTATTATTAGTATAACAATTACGCGAAAAAAAGTCAATGATTACGCCAACAATTCTATGCTTTTATAGGATAGTTATTCGCAATATCCGCATACTGCGTTTGTGAACAGTATGCAAAATTTATACACGTCTTTACAAAAAAACAAACGACTGATTAAAAAATTATTGCCCGCCGAAGATATTCTTTCGTTCGATTTTATCTCGGAAGACAAACTTCCTTGCGCGCTTTTTTACGCGGACGGTATGGTGAATAAACAACTTCTCGGCGAGCTTGTGGCGCGCCCGATTTCCCTTTCTTCCCTTATGCCCTTTGCAAAAAAGGAAGAAAAAACACTCGAAAAAAGCCAAAATGACGGGGGTAAGGTTGAAACGAACGAAAATTCTTTGCCTTTGCCCAACCTTTTTCCCGAGCTGAAAAAATTGACGGACGTTACGCAAATTTGCAAAGAAATTTTAGACGGCAACACCCTTTTGCTTGTGGAAGGTTTAGACGCGGGTTTTATTTTAGGCGCAAAATTTTTGCCCGTTCGCGCCGTCAACGAACCGCCCACCGACATTGCCGTAAAAGGTCCGCGCGAAGGGTTTATCGAAGATATAAAAACGAATATGGCGCTCGTGCGGAAACGTTTAAAAACCCCCGATTTACGCTTTGAAACGTATCGCGTGGGCAAGCGTTCGGATACGGCGATTGCCGTTTGTTATTTAGACGGCACGTCGAATGAAAAGGTAAAAGACGATATCGTCGCGCGCTTGCAAAAAATAGAAATCGACGTCATTCCCGATTCTTCGTATATAGCAACGCTCTTATCCCCGCGCAAACATTCGGTTTTTCGCACGATGAACACCACCGAAAAACCGGATATTTTCACAGCGAAAATTGCCGAAGGGCGCGTAGGGATTCTCGTGGACGGCTCGCCGATAGCGCTCACTGCGCCGTATATCCTTTCGGAAGATTTACAAAGTAGCGAAGATTATTTTATCTCGCCGTTTATGGCGACGGTGTATCGGTTGTTGCGCTTTCTCGCGCTGTTCGTCGCCGTATTATTGCCCGCCTTTTACGTGTCCGTACAAATTTTTAAAATGCAACTCGTCCCGCTTGGCTTGATGCTGACGATTGCAAGTAGCGGACGGGCGTTGCCCCTTTCGCCGACGCTGGAAATGTTCGTCGTGCTGTTTTTATTGGAAACGCTCAAAGAAGCGAGTATCCGTATGCCCAAATACGTGGGTATGTCCCTTTCCGTCGTGGGCGCGTTGGTGCTTGGCGAAACGGCGGTAAACGCGGGATTTTTATCCACGCCCGCGATTATTATCGTCGCTCTTTCGGGCATTTGTTTATATATCGTGCCCAACTTCGTGGAAACGGGCAGTTTGCTCCGTTGGGTATATTTAATCGTCGCGGGGTGTTTAGGGCCGTTCGGTATCGTGCTTTTATCCGCTTTTTTACTTTACTATTTACTCTCGGCGGACGCGTTCGGCGCGCCCCCGCTTGCGCCGTTTGCGCCTTTGATTACGCGGGATTTACGCGATGCCGTTTTAAAATACGATATGGAAACGCTTTCCACCCGCCCGCAAGTATTCCGTTCGGAAAACACCACGCGGTTTCGCACGAAATCCACGAAAAATAAGGAGAAAAATACGAAATGAGCGCTACTTTACAATCCGCTACACAATCCGCCACCCCTTTTAAGTCGTCAAAAAACGTAGTAAACGGACGACAAATCGCTTTTTTCTCCGCGTTCGTCTTGCCTATTTATAAATTGGTGGAAACGCCGTCGTTACTTGCGCGGTTTGCCAAAGGGGATTTGTTGTTTCCCGCGCTTTTCCACTTCCTTTTGCAAACGGCGTTGTTGATTGGGTTGGTGTATATCCTTTCCACGTCCGAAAAAACGCTGTTCGAACGTTTAGAAGCGCGTTTAGGCAAATGGATAAAGCTCGTTTACGCTTTTTTTGTTTTTTACTTTTTATTTTCGGTAATTTTGCCGTTGCTCGACTTGGAAAAATTCGTGTACGCCGTGTTTTACGACACGTCGCCCACCTTATTTTCTTTCGCCGCGTTTTTCTTGTTTTGTGGGTTTGCTTGTACGAAGGGCATAAAAACGATAGCCCGCGTCGCCGATTTAAGTTTGTTTTTGTTTTTAATCCCCTTTATCGCTTTAATCGTTATGTCGCTCACAGAAGCGGATTTTACTAACCTTTTCCCCCTTTTTCAAAGCGGGAAAAACGTCTTTTCCGCCTTCACCCGCTCGACGGCGCATTTTTCGGACGTATTGTTGCTGTTGCCCCTTTTGGGAAATTTGAAATACACGAAAAACGACGGTAAAAAAATTACGGCGGGGTACGTTGCGGGAAGCGCGCTTACTTTGCTGTTTCTTGCCGTTTTTTACGGCGTATATTCGACGATAGCGGGACGGGAACATTACGCCTTTTCGAAAATTGCGCAATATTTCCCCGTGCTTGCCGTCGTGGGACGTATTGATTTGATTTTGGTGTATTTGCTTTGTACGGTGCTTTTCTTTTTCGTAGCCACCCCTTTGCAATACGTTTCCATTTTTACGGCAAAATGCTTTCGCACCGAAAAACAAACGCTGATTTCCGTCGTACTTTGCATTCTCGCTTTTGTATTCGTGCTTTTTTGCAATAAATATTACAACTTTTTCTACGGCTTAATCGCGGGAAAGCTCTATCCCGTCTTTTGGCTATGCGCTGATTTGTTGCCTCTATCGTTGTTTTTATTGTGCGTGGAACGAAAAGAGCAAAAACCGTCGGTAGAAAAAAATAAGGAGCAAGTATGAAAAAAATACACTTAAAAAATACTACCCGTTATTATATCGTCGTCGTGCTCGTGTTTTTCTTCTTGTTTTTATCAGGGGATTTCGGGCTGGTGGACGTACAAAAAACGGCAATCGTAATGGCGGTGGGCATCGACCGCGAAGACGACACCATTATCTTAACGTCGCAAATCGCCGTTCCGCAAGCGTCCAAACAAGGGGACGCAACGCAAACGGTGCAACTCGTCAGTCGGGGAAAAACGGTGGCGGACGCCTTTGACGAAATTAACGCAAAAACGGGCTGGTATCCGAAATTGGTGTTTTGCCATCTGTTGATTTTGGGCGAAAAAACAACGGAACAAAACGTATTCGAAGCGCTCGATTTTTTCCTTTTGGACGAATATATGCCCGACAACTGTCTCGTCGCCACTTGCGAGGGCGTCGCGAAAGATTTGCTTAACGTAACGGCGCTCGTCGACCCGTCGGGCAGTTTAGCCATTCAAAAGGTGCTTTCGCAACACGCGCAACGGGTAGGAACGGCTATGCCGTCCACGTTACGGGAATTTGCGATTGGGTATTTTTCGGACGCAAAAAGCGGTTTCTTGCCCGTCGTAAAAACCCAACCGCAACAAGAAAAAATACAAGGCGAAAACGGACAAGCGGGACAAGGCGGGCAAGGCGAACAAGGCGGCGGACAAAGCAGTTCGTCGGGCGGTGGCGGACAAGGCGGACAAAGTAGCGGACAAAACGGCTCTTCGGGCGGTTCGTCGGGCAGTGGCGGACAAGGCGGACAAAAATCGCAAAGCGGAAACGGCGAAACGGACAAACCGGTTTTTAGCGCAAGCGAAACGGCGCTTTTCGTCGGCGGAATTAAAAAAGGCGTTTTCACCGAAGAAGAAACGTTTGCGTATAACGCGGTGAAAAACGACTTAAAATTAGCAAGTTACACGGTAAAAACGGAAGAAAATTTTTGCAGTTTAACCGTAAAAAACAACGATTCGAAAATCAAACTGCACTATCGCGACGGCGGACGCGCTCACTTAAAAATCGACGTGGTTATGTCGGCGGGACTTCTTGACTATTCCGGCTCGCTTTCGTTAGAAAACGTAACGGACGGGGGCGACGTGCCCAGCGGAGCGTTTACCAGCGCGGAAAAATTGCTTTCTTCGCAAATCGTAACCGCTTTTGAAAAATGCCGTTTATGCGCGTGCGATTTATTCGGCGTAGGCGAGCGTATGCAAAAATACAAACCGCGCGCGTACAAAGAATATAAGGATTCCCTTTTGCAAAACGCCACGTACGAAATTCACGTAAAATTCCGTAATATCCGTTGACGCTTTTTATACACGCCCTATGCAATTTATACACAATAGATGAGAAATTATGCGTTAAAAAGAGCAATCCTTACTGTGGAAATTGTGGATAATTTTCCACAAACCTACGAAACGAACTTTTGTTTGTGGATAAATCCGCCTTTTTTCCTTGAAAGTTCACAATAAGTAACCCTTTTTATGAAAATTCCGTTCATTGTGAACGATACTTTTCCACATTTTCACACGGATTTTTACAAACGGTTTTCCCGAAAAGTTGCAAGTTATCCACCAAAAACGGGGGTTTTTTGCCTTTTGCGACTTGCAAACGCGGGTTTTCAACGGTTGTAAACAGTTATACACAAAATTTTATCCACATATATTTTACTCTTTTCGTGGACAACCTGTTTTTTTCCACATTTTCAGTGGATAAACGGGCTTTTTTAGGGTACGTATAATTTTATAAATTTATTTTTCGACAAAAAATTTTATTATTCCCAACCGTTCGACGGCTTTTTAAAAATACGGGTTTTCTACAAAGGAAAAAGTTATCCACAATTTCCACACGCCGTTCGTTTTTCCATAAAAAACGGACTGTTCCGACGGTTTTGCCGTCGTCAGCCCGTTGTATTTTTACGTAGTATTTTGCCGTATTTGTTGCCGTGTTTTTCTAAAAAGCAAACGGCTTTAATTAAAGAATAAGCCCAAGATTAAATGCAAGGGATTTTGGTTGTACAGCCCTTTTAAAAGCAAACATTCGTTGAAAAACGCCGTAATACCCGACGCGGGAATCAGCGCCAATATCGCCAGCGCGCCACATACGAACAACAAGCCTTTACAAAGCCCGACGACGCCCCCTAAAATGACGTTTACACGCCCTACGATAGGCAATTTTTCAATAATCGCCGTAAGTATCGAGCGAAGCAATATAAAGATAAGCTTAACGAGTAAAAACACGAACAACCAAGAAAGCACCGTCGCGCCCAAACGCCCCACCGTTTCCCCTGCTACGCGGGCAAGCGTCGTGCCTTCGGGATACGCGTTATTTCCAATCGCGTCCGTTATTAAGTTGGCTAAAAAGCTGGGAAGTTTGCCGTTGAGCGCTTCGCTCACGCCGTCGGTAGAAATATCCACGTTAAACGCTTTGATTTTGGAAAAGGCTTTCGCGCAACCGTTTTCCATCACACCTTGTAATCCAAACAAACCGCCCGTCCAGCCGAGCATTTTTTTCATCAGGATAAACGCCAAAATAATTGCCGTTATCGTCGAAATAAACCCGAAAAAACACCGCACGAACCCTTTTTTCGCGCAAGAGAGCGCGCAAATAAAGAACACCACCAGCGCCACCGCGTCCAGCGTGTAATGTATCCATACAGCGTTTAGCCGTGCGATTAAAAAAAACGTCGACGTCATACTTTTTTCGTTTGCTCCTTTTTACCGTGCCTTAATTATACCACACCTTATCGTTTTTTTCAACAAAAAATCAAAAACTTTCTTTTCTTTTTTTTACCACCGTTTACGCAAACGGTTTTTAGGCTATACTTGATTGGTATAGAAAAGAAAAAGGGGGAAAATACGTGGAATACGCGTTTCATATATATAATCAATTATCAACGGACGGCTTGGCAATCGCCACCGATAAACTTTTGCAAGCGGATTTAGAAAAAAAGCGCGCGCGCGGATTTTCAAAAATCCTTTTCGATAAACCGCCCGTCGTCGTTTGTATCGGGAGCGACCTTGTAATCGGCGACAGTTTAGGGCCTATCGTCGGCTCGATGCTCAAATATAAAACGCAGGGTTTAAAAGCGTTTATTTACGGCACGCTCGCCGCTCCCGTAACCGCGAAAGAGATTAAATATTTACGCGCGTTTTTAAAAGATACGCACGCGGGCAGTCCGATTATCGCCGTCGACGCGGCGGTAGGCTCGGCGGGGGACGTAGGGCTTATGAAACTTTCCGATTCCCCGCTATATCCGGGCGCAGGCGCGAATAAAAAATTGGGGGAAATCGGGGATATTTCGATTATCGGTATCGTAGCGGAAAAATCGGTGGCAAATTACGGACTTTTAAACACCACGCGGTTAAATCTCGTGTACACGATGTCCGAACGGATTTCCGACGCCCTTTGTAACGTGCTTTGGAATAAAACGCAAGAAAAAAAAGCGCAAAACGGTTGACTTCTATGTAAACGCGTGCTATAATACTATATGCAATCAGGAAGGTTTTCGGAAAACACTTCCCCATAAAAAAACCGAGGTCTACAAATGAACAAATTTTTTTCCGCAAAACGGCTTTGCCGTGCGGGCGTTATCGGCGCGTTATACGTGGTGTTAACGTACGCATTTTCGACCTTTGCTTTCGGACCGTTCCAAGTCCGTCCAGCAGAGGCTCTTTCTATTTTACCCTTATTTTTCCCCGAAGCCGTACCCGCGCTTTTTGCCGGTTGTTTGCTTTCGAATATCATTTCCGTCTATACGGTGTACGATATTATATTCGGCTCGCTTGCCAGCCTTTTGGCGGGGGTATGTACGTATTTAATTGGAAAAACCGTTAAAAAGGACGGATTAAAAATCGCGCTTGGGGGATTATTCCCCGTTGTAATCAACGCGCTGATTATTCCCGCGATTATCGTATTTTTATGCGGGGATTTGGGCGGACGAGCCACGATGACGACGGCGTATTTTATCAACGTAGCGATTTTCCTTTTTACGCAATCTGTTTGGGTGTACGGACTTGGCGCGCCTTTATATTTTATCGTAAAAAGAATATTAAAACAAACCGAATAAAAGGTAAAATCCCCGTTATACCGATTTGGTAAAACGGGGATAATTATGTTTTTGCTTATCTTTTACATACAAAAACCGAGAGCGTACTCTCGGTTTTTTCGTTTAGTCGTTTTTGTTTTCGGTGTTACCGCTGTTGCCAAGAAAGATGCCGAAGAAATCGTTGCTCGGTTTCAACGTCGTCCCGCCCGTTGCGCCACTGCCCGAACGGTTGTCGCGGTTGTACTTTTTAAATCCGCCGTTTTTGTTGCCGAAATTGCCTTTGCCACCACGCCCGCCAAAATCTCTGCGTTCGCCACGACGGGGGCGTTCGTTTCTTCTTTGATTGCCCCGCGCTTGAATCGCTTCCGCGTTAGGGTCGTCCAAGTTGTCGGGAATCACTACGATATAACGGTTCGGCTCTTTCCCTTCGCTTTCCGTTTTCACCCCTTCACGCGCGGAGAGCGCCGAGTGAATAATCCGTCTTTCGTAAGGATTCATCGGTTCGAGCTTGATTTTCTTGCCCAAACGAATCGCCTTTTCCGCTAAATTTTCCGCAAGCTTATTCAACGTCGCTTCGCGGTTTTCGCGGTAGTTTTCGCAATCAACGACGACGCGTTTGTAATCGTCTCTGCCCGTGTTTGCCACCGCGCCCGCAAGCGTTTGAATGGCGTCGAGCATAGCCCCGTGTTTGCCGATAATCGCGTTGGTGTTGTTCGTCGTAACGTTAATAATCACCTTTTCGTCTTCGGAAACGATTTCCGTGCAAGCGGTAACGTGTAAAATTTCAAAAAGCCCTTCTAAAAATTCCACCGTTCTTTCGCCGTCCGTTTTGCCCGCCGAGCAAACGTTTTCCGTCGTTTCCGTTTTTACTGCCGTTTCTTGCAAAGCGGAAATTTCCACGCGCGCTTTCACACTGCCGAACAATCTCTTTTTTCCTTCGTCGAGCACGCGGATATCCGCCGTTTCTTTGGTTAAGCCCAATTCGCTTAAACCCTTTTCAACGGCTTCGTCCACCGTTTTCCCCGTAAATTCTACGTAATTCATTTCCTTCTCCTTTTATTTAAAAGACCCCTTATTTTTTCTTCGAATTTTTGTTTTGCACGTATTTTCTGTCGTGTCTTGCACGGAACGCTTCTTCTTCTTTTTTCGCTGCGTTCATATCCACGAATTTGTTAATCACCAGCGTAGAAATCAACGAAAGCACGTTGCTCATAATCATATAGATAGAGAACGCCGCCGAATACATAAACGAGAAGATGGCAAACATAACCGTCATTATAATCAGCGTCATCTTTTGTTGCGAACCGCTCGAACCGTCCACCGACGAATATTTGTTTTGCGCTTTTTGCGAATGCATCGAAACGAATTGTTGCAATAAAATCGTGCCGATAGAAAGGGCAATCAAGATATAATACCCGTTTGCTTCGCTCTTTTGTCTGCCAAGCTTTGCCGTAACTTGGTCGTACGCGTCTTTTGCGGGAATATCCGAAACGACTGCTCCGCTACATCCGTCGCAACTTCCACAACCGCTTGCCGTCGACAATTCCGTTTTAAAATCGCTGTAACTTGCAATCGGGTGTTTATAGCTTGCGTCCGTCATCCACACGTTTTTAATCCAGAAAAAGTCGGAACGGGGTTTTACGGACGTGTTGTAACGCACGACGACGGCGTCTTGCGCCAAACCGATATAGTAGTTTTTAATCGTCGTTTCTTGAATCGTCGCTTTGTCTTCGGGTGTAATCGCAGGATTTTCCGTTTCCGCTTTTTGCAAAGCTTCGTCTACTAAATCTTGCATACCGTCCACTGCAAGCGCTTTGGTTTCGTTGATATAATAACTCTTTTCCGCTTGTTTTAAATCGGCGTAATCGTATTCGTTTATCGACGGATTGTAACCGTTAAGATATTGAATATATTGGTCTCTACCTTCGTTTGCAGGCGTAGACGGGTCGTCGTTTTGATTAAATTTCACTTCGAAATAAATATTTTTATCGTTGGTAGAAACGCGCAAATAATGTTCGTAAATCGTTTGTTCCGTTCCTTCCACGGTGATTTTGTTTTCTTTGGAAACTTCGTCAAACGTAAGCGCGTCGTTATCCAAATCCACGCATTCGGAAAGAATCCGCGTGTTGTACGCGTCCACCATATCGTTATAATTTTGTACGTTTGCAAACTTTGCGTAATCGTTAAACGCGTTAATGGCTACGATAAAAATAACGAGCGACAAAATCATCGGCAAACAGGACGAGCAAGCGGAAAATCCCGCTTCTTTTTGCAATTCCATCACCTTTTTATTGTACGTTTCTTTATCGTGGGCGTATTGCTTTTGCAATTTTTCCATACGCGCCTTGTTTTGTTCCATTTTAATATTTTGCTTGCGCATCGTAATCCGTTGATGCACGTCGAAAGGCAATACGATTAATTTCAAAATCAACGTAAACACGATAATACCGAAACCAACCGAGCCTACCAAATTGATAAGTCCGCGAATGGCTTTGCCTATCCAGTTGAGCGCAACGCCGGAAGTTCCGCTATATACGGAAATACCGATGCCACTTAATAAATTTGCTAATTGCATAATATTTTCCCTTATTTCCCTTTTTCGTTATATAAAAAAACGTAAAAACGAAAATTCTAAATAATCCATTTTTTCTTACGCCAAACTTCGGGCGTAGGGTCGTATCCGCCTTTGGAAAAGGGGTTACAACGTAAAATGCGCCAAGTACCGAGCAAAATCCCGAGCAAAACGCCGTGATTATTGATGCTTTCCAGCGTATATTGCGAACAAGTAGGGCGATAAAGACAGGTGTGGCGGGATAAGTGCTTTTGATAAAAGATAATCGCGCGCATACAAAACATTTTTATATACGGTTTAAAAACTTTTTTTCGCATATACTTGCCGTTTTCTTTAAACAGCCGTTTATATCCGATTTTTATAAATTGTTTTTCTTTATCATACATTGTATATGTTTTGAAAAGGTGTGAAAATCGTACGTTTCCGCCACTTTGGGCACGAATACGATAGCATACGTCCCTTTTATACCGTCGAAATTTATTCTAAAAGCTTCTCGAATTAACCGTTTAATTCGGTTTCTTTGTACGCTTTTTCCGTGTCTTTTCCCTATGGAAACAGCAAAACTCGGCTTGTCCGATTCGCGATAGAGCATAGTGAGCGAAGAAGAAAAGGCGCGGTTGCCTTTTTGAAATAATTTTTGAAAATCTGCTTGTTTTTTTAATCGAAAATATTTCATTTTTATCGCTTTCTTTTAAAAACAGTATTCCTCTCCTTTATAAAAAAGGAAAGGAATTGCTTTTTTAATTTGATTTCTACCGCTTTTTTTACACTTTAAAGATTAGTGGGTAAGTCTTTTTCTACCCTTATCGCGACGTCTTTTCAAAACGCGTCTGCCGGCAGAAGTTGCCATTCTCTTTCTAAATCCGTGTACTTTGCTTCTTTGTCTTTTTTTGGGTTGGTAAGTTCTTTTCATAATATATTCTCCTGATAAAACCTTTTTTTCTTTTTTATTATTCGCAAGTTACCCCACGATAACTTTCAATATTATAACGCAAACGGGCGAAACCCGTCAAGCGATTTTGCCCGCTTTTTTTATTTTTCAGCCTTTTTATTAAGCGTTTGTTAAGCGGACGCGCCCGTTCTTACGGGCAATACGAGATATTGGCTCTTTTTATCTTCCACGTTTTCCAAAGTGAAAGGGGAAACGGACGTATTAAAGGAAAGAATAATCTTTTCTTCCGTTAACGCTTTCAACGCGTCTAAAAGATATTTCGCGTTCATTGCTATTTTTAATTCCTTACCGTCGATTTCCGCAAAAATACTTTCGTCTACTTTGCCTAAATCGGAATTTGCCAAAACGTTGATTTTTCCGTTTTTCACGTCCAATAAAACGAGATTGTTTTTATCCCCGCGAATTACGACGCTTGCCCGTTCGATACTTTCGATAATTTCCGAGCGCGTAACCACCGCTTTCGTCGTAAAATCAACGGGATAAATATTTTCTTTTCTTACGAATTCGCCCACGTACAATCTCGACGTAATCACCGTGTCTTTCACTTGTACGGAAAGTCTGTTTTTATCGGCAAAAATTTTAATTTCGTCGTCGCCGTCCAACATTCTCGAAATTTCCGTAAGCGTTCTTGCAGGCGCTACGATTTTCACGTCCCCGCCTTCCGATTCGCCTTCCGTTTGCGAAAACGCCATTCTAAATCCGTCCAGCGCCGTCGCCGTTAATTTACCGCCTTTCACTTCTAATAAGCAACCTTTCAAAATAGGACGGCTGTCGTCCGTTGCCGAACAAAACACCACTTTGGAAATGAGTTCTTTTAAACTGCTTTCTTTCGTCGTAAAATATTTTTCTTCGGATACGGTGTTATTCACGGCGGGAAAATCTACCGCAGGAAGAGTTTGCATATACGATTCGCTGTCGCCGTAGCGAATCACCACGCCCTTTTCGTCGGACGCGATAACCACTTCGCTACGCGAAATCTTACCAACGAAATCGGAGAAAAATTTACCGTTTACACACACTTCGCCTTCTTCAAAAACTTCCGCTTTGATTTTCTTTTCAATGGAAATTTCCCCGTCGTACGCGGTAAGCGTTAAACAATCGTTTTTCGCATTGATTTTAATACATTCCAAAACGGGCGTAACCGTTTTCGTTGCGCAAGCTTTGCTTACCGTAAACGACGCGTCCGATAAAAGTAAACCGTCACATACAAATTTCATACCTTTTCTCCTTTCGTTGCTTTTAAATAAGTATTATTTAAACCTTTTTATTTATTTTACCATTTTTGCCTTAATTATGCAAGCAAAATACGCTAAACACGCTATTTTTTATCTTCTTTTTTTAGCTTTTTTAAAATTTACAAAAAAATCACTTTTGCCGTCGGTTTTTTCTTTTGGAAATAGGAAAGGGTGTACGCCGTTCCGCCCGTTTTTTTTCTACAATAACATATCATCATATCTCCTTTTTCTACCATAAACCTATCTCTGTTTTGCATACAACCCCTATAATAATTTTCACTTAAAATCACCTTTTCATCCGCTTTTTTTATCAGTTCCACGTACCGTTTTTTATCCGCTTGCGAATAACTTTTTTCTTGATTATAACAGGGTATGCACGCAATCATTTTTACAAAAGGGTATTTTTCTTTTATTTTTACCACCGTTTCCGCGCAAAGTAAATCAAACCCTTTCGCCATACCCACGTAAAAGGTTTTTACACCGTTTTGCACCGCGTCTTCCACACTTTCTTGTAAAAGTTTTTTATCAAAATTTTCGTCTAATTCCCTATGTCCGGTAAAAAGACAGCTTTCATATAAAACGTTTTCGATATTTAGTTTTAATTGCTCGTTTTCTCTCATACGTTTTTATTATAGCACATATTTTTTCGGCTGGCAAATCATTCCTTTTATTATTATAAAAAAATATATATAGTAGTAATAGTAGTAGGGTGGTGTGAAGTTGTGGAAAAACCCTTTTTTAATAGGTATAATTCTTTAAAATAAAGGGAATAACGAATATTTTAAAAGGTGGACAACCACCGAAAATAAGTGGATAAAAAAGTGGAATAAATTGTGGACAAGTGGACAACCGTCGACGATTTTTATATAAATTTTTCTTTGTAATTTTTTTAATTTGTTTTTTATGGAAAATTTTAAACTTATCCACAGAAGTTATAAACAAAGTGGAAATCTTTATACACTTATCCCGTGTAAAAATTGTGTAAAAAAACGATTGATATTTATAAAAAAGAATGGTATAATAGATTTATGGATATGCAAGAAATTTTAAACGGCTACGAAAAGGTATTAAAAGGCGAAAAAAAGGAAATTTTCGACGCTTTTCAATCTCTTTTATTGGAATATAACGAAAAATACAACCTTACTTCTATTTTGGAAGATAAGGAAATTTTTTATAAACATTTTTTAGACAGCGTGGCAGGCGAACGGTTTTTTAAACAAAACGCGAACGTGGCGGAAATCGGCTCGGGCGCGGGTTTTCCGTCCATTCCTTTAAAACTTATCCGCGACGATTTATCTTTCGATTTATTTGAAAGCGTTGGTAAAAAATGTGAATTTTTAAACGCCGTCGTAGAAAAGCTTTCTTTAAAAAACGTGCGCGTGTATAATTTACGCGCGGAAGATTGCGCGAAAAAAGCGGAATTTAGAGAAAAATACGATTTCGTAACCGCTCGCGCCGTCGCCCGTATGAATACCCTTTCCGAATACTGTTTGCCGTTCGTAAAGGTAGGTGGCTTATTTATTGCGTACAAAGGGGGGAACGACGAAGAAATTTATCAAGCGGAAACGGCTTATAAAATTTTAGGCGGTAAGATGGAAACGGTAATTCGTTACGCTTTGCCTTTCGATTACGGCGAACGCACGCTGGCAATCGTGGAAAAAATAAAAAATACACCCCCTAAATATCCGCGTGGACAGGGCAAGGAACGCAAGCAACCTTTATAAACGAGCCACCCAAGTATGGAACGAATTTTAAAAACGGCTACTTTTTAAGTAGCCGTTTTTTATCTTTTACGCCGTTTGTTTGTAAATGAGTTTCGGGGTTTTGCCGTCCGTTAAACATTCTTTGGTTATCACCACTTCTTCCACGTCTTTTTCCGATGGAATTTTATACATCACTTCCGTCATCACGCTTTCGATAATCGTACGAAGTCCGCGCGCGCCCGTCTTTAAACGAATTGCCGTTTGCGCGATTTCTTTCACCGCTTCTTCTTCCACCGTCAGTTTTACGCCGTCGAAACCGATAAGCTTTTGATATTGCTTGATAATCGCGTTTTTCGGTTCGGTAAGAATTTTTACAAGCGCGTTTTCGTCCAACGGGTCGAGATTAACGACGATAGGGATTCTGCCGACGAATTCGGGGATTAATCCAAACTTGGTTAAATCTTGCGGTTTTACGTCGTCTAAAACGGTGTAATCCGCTTCGTTTGCGCCAAGTCGTACCTTTCCGCCAAAACCGAGCGTCGTATCGTCTTTGCGGGAAGAAACGATTTTATCAAGTCCTACGAACGCCCCACCGCAAATAAACAAAATATTCGTCGTATCAATCCGCAAACATTCTTGGTTGGGGTGTTTTCTACCGCCTTAAGTCGGATCGTAGCCATGTCGTTCTGTGAGCCAAGGAGTTGATTTA